>WFTU01000205.1 GCA_015485375.1 Paracoccaceae bacterium
CCCGGCTCGCCGTCGCGCAGGATCAGCAGGCCCCCGGCCGGCACGCGCTCGGGCAGCACCTCGCCGCGCAGGACGGTCGCGGGCACGGTTTGCAGGGCTGCCAGCAGCGCCTGCAGGATGAATTCGCGAGTGGTGGGCATGGCGGTTTCAGAAATTCCCAATCAGGATGTGAGCGCTCACGGGCGCCCCTTTCGGGAAAGAATAATCGTGCAGGCGCGGGTTAGCCCCTGTCAGCAGCTTCCCTGCAGATCGGGGCGATCCATTCCCAGATTTCATCGACGACGGAACGGAAGGACATTGCATCAAGCTCCGTCGCTTCAGAATACGCGGCCCATTGCGCTGCCTTTTCCGGGTCTTGCGAGAATTCCACCGAAAGCCCCGACGGGCGCGCCACCGGCAACTCTGTATTACGCCGCACAAAAGTCTTTCGCAGCGCGGCCCGCATCCTTTCCCGGTCGATCGGCACGGACTTCGGCAGTGACCAGAGGTCGTAGTAATCCTTCATCCTGCTGTTCGCGATGCCCAGCGCAACGACCGCCTGAAACTTTTCGGCAATGACCGTTTCCGGTGAATAGGCACGGATATTGGCCGCCGGAAAATCCAGCAGCGATTGATAGTCGATCCGATAGCCCGGTTCTGCGAGCGCATCCCCGAAGCCGATATCGACGGTTATCGGAATCCTCGTCGTGCCAAGGCGCGCCACGGTTTTCAGGCGCATCCCGCCATAGACCTGGTCATCCCGGATCGGTGCCGCCGTCAGGTTGGCTGTGTCGAACACCAGCCCGTCGCCGGCGTCGATCGACAGGATGGCCTCGAACGCCTCCCTGAGGCTGGCCTCGTCGTCTTCGCCGAAGCCGAGGAAATCGACGTCGCGGGTGAACCGCCCCGGGTCTTCCGTCCACAAGGTCACCAGCATGCCGCCCTTGAGCACGAACCGGTCCCGGTGCTCGGAGACCGAAAGCCGGTAGATCAGGCGTTCCAGCCCGAAGGCCACAAGGACCACGTCGAATACCTGCCGTTCCCGCCGCGAGAGGTCGAGCAGGCGCTGGCGCACCGAAGCGGCGATGTTAGTCCGGCGCTCACCCATGCGAGGTCAGCGCCTCAAGATAAGGCTTCATCTGTTTCCAGGCGCCGTTCTGGCGGGCAGCTTGAGCGATCTCGCCCGGTGTGGCCCTGCGGCTTTCAAGTGCCGCCCTGAGACATTCGATCGCCACCGAGCGGTCGAGGAGTTTCCGGTTCCGGAACGCGTCGGCAAGCGATTTCGGGATCGAATAGATGCGCACTGGCGTTCCGCCGATATCGTGGGTTTCGATGCCGCTGGAATGATAGGGCTCGCTGAACCGCACCACCCTGACCGGCGGATTGTCGATCCGGGGCGCCCAGTCCTTCGCGCCGATCGCGATCCAGACCTTGCGAGGGATCTGGTCGGTCAGACCATGAAACGACAGCGCGGAGACGAGACAGATGACCGCCCTGGGCGCACGCTTGGCGACCTCGGCAAGGGCTGCGTGGGTATCGGGCTCGGTGTCGGGAAGCTGGTAGAGTCCGCGACCGACACGGATCACCTGCCCATCGGCGACAACCCGCGCAATGGTAGTTGCCGAAACGCCCACGCCCCGCAGATCCCGCGCACGCGCCGGCGAATGCGCCTTCAGGTGGGCAAGCAGTTTCTCGCGCTGTGTGGTCCTGGCGGCGGGCAATGTTGTGAAACCTCGGATGATCCCGTGGATAATCCAAGGTTTTGTAACATTTCATCTCCACGCCATCCAGCCAAAAGTGGGCCGACTCGCTCAGTTACCTGCCATCCCTCCACCTCTCAACCACCAGCGCCGGCACCTGGCCGGCCACCCTCATCCGTCGGCCAGCAATTCAGCCGCCAAAGTTCGAAGCGCATGCGCGGCAACCAGCGGCACCACGCCGTTGCCACAGAGGCGAAGGCGGTCCACCCGGTGGGCCAGCCCATCAGCGCCTCGACGAATGCTGGGTTCAAGGTCCGGGGCGTGTCGCAGGAACTCTCGCCAGCCGTCGAGGTCACCAGGACCTGGCGGTCAATCAGGCCGTTTACCGGCGTGTTCGCCAATGTCGTCGCCCCGTCCTTGTGATCCCGCGCCGTTGCGGCTTGTCCAACTTTATTCTTGGTGGGTTGGAGGAACATCGAGCAATTGATCCGCGTCGATACCACGCCTCACAAGCAACTCGGGGCGGCAAACCAGGAGGCAGCCTTCAACGCCATCCCTGACAGCATGTTTTGCCTGCACCTCGTCGGAAAGCTTGAACCACCGTGATTTTCCTTCAATCACAGGCGTCAGAAGGTAGCCTGAACTGATCCAAGCGCCCGGGATAAAATAGCGCGCGGTTCCGGCTGTAGGCGAAACACTGCGAGGCAAGGCGACTGCCGGTTTCTTCGCTTTGCGTGGCCGCGCCGTCAGAGTTGCGAACGCTCTGAGCCGCTCAAGGCCGTCGTAGCCGATATGTTCCGGCTCGCGAAGTCGCGGGTCTTCAACGTGCAACTGTCGAAGGGTAAAACGATCTTTGCCGAAGTTGCAGAGAGCGCATGAAATCACGACATTCTCGATCGACGATTTGCCGCCATGGCTGTGGGGCTCGACATGGTCGAATTGAAGCCAAAGGCATTGAAACCCGGCATGTTGCTTTTTCGGATCACGACTATCCCAAACAACCGACTCGGGGTACAGTTTCGCGGCGATCTTGCGAATATCCGCATGAACCACGGGAATGCCGCAGTACCGGCACCGGTAACCATCACGCTCAAGAACCGCCGCACGGATATTCTGGGCGATGTTGCGGTCGGGATCGCGCTCAGATTTCGGAATGGCTTTGGTGTCTCCAGGCGGATTCATTTCCACGACATTTCTTTTCACATCAATCCAGGAGGAATTAAGCCAATTCCACACCGCCGGTAAGTCTGCCTGCCGAAAGAGCTCTTCAGCACCTGCTCGGTTTCCCTTCAAATGCTCGTCGACCGCCGCTGACATTGCGTCCCAGGCAGCGAAGATTTCCGGGATTGGTTCCTTTATACAGCGGCGCATTCCTGACACTCCGTATTTACCTCGCACGCCAAGGATAACTATGCCTTGCTCTCCAAACAACGATCATGGGCCATGCCGCTCGGCCTTCACCTGCGCAAACGTCCGCCCATCGCCGTCGAGGATCGCGTCCCTGCCGGTCTCGGCCTGCCAGCGCTCCACGGCGACATCGACATAGGCCGGGCTGATCTCCATGGCATAGACTCGCCGGCCGTTGGCCTCGCCCGCCATGATCTGCGAGCCGGAACCCGAGAACGGTTCATACCAGAGCCCGCCGCGAGCCACGTGCTGGCGCATCGGGATGCCGAATGCGTCGAGCGGCTTC
>WFTU01000206.1 GCA_015485375.1 Paracoccaceae bacterium
AGCTACAACCATCTGGTGTTTGCGGCAGAGGGGATCGGGTTGCGGCCCTATGCGCCGGCGCATCTGAAACAGGATGGCGAGGTATTCCGCTGGGTGCGGCGCACGCGCATCGAGGGAGATGTGTGGCAGGGCTACGAGGTGCCGCTTGGCGAGGTGCGCGAGGCCTATCTGGTGCGGGTGCGGCTCAATGGTGCGGTGGTGCGCGAGGCGGAGGTCTCCGTGCCGGAGTTTGCCTATACGGCGGCGATGCGGGCGGCGGACGGGGTGTCCGGCGCGTTTGAATTTGAAGTGGCGCAGATTTCGGAACGCTTCGGGGCGGGCGCTTTTGTGAAAGGAATGTTCAATGGCTGAAACTAACCGGTTCGGGCTGCCGCTGCTGGCGGCGGCGCAGGCGCAGAAACATGTGACGGTGAACGAGGCGCTGGTGCGGCTCGATACGGTGGCGCAGATGCAGGTGCGCGCCGATGACTGGGAGGTGCCGAACGCGGTGTCGAGCGAGGGCGAGGCGCATGTGGTCGGGCCGGTTGCCAGCGGCGTCTGGGCGGGACAGGAGGGCAAGGTTGCGGTGTTTGTGAACGGCGGCTGGATATTCCTGACGCCGCAAATCGGCTGGCGGGCGTGGAATTCCATTCTGGGGGCGGAAATCGTTTTCGACGGGGTGGAGTGGGTGCGCTATGCGGCCGTGGTGGCGGCCGGCGGGGCGGCGACGCTGCAACGGGTCGTGGAGATTGACCATGTGATCGGGGCGGAGGCGGTTTCGGTCACGACGGCAGTGATACCGGCGAAGGCGCAGGTGATCGGGGTGACGGCGCGGGTGACATCGGCGCTGACCGGTACCGGTGTGTCGAGCTGGTCGCTGGGGGTGGCCGGAGCGGGGGACCGCTACGGGAGCGGGCTCGGGTTGGCGCTGAATTCCTTTGCCAGGGGGTTGAGTGGCGCTCCGGTCACCTATTGGGCCGACACGGCGCTGGAGATCACGCCGGATGCGGGGAGTTTTGACGGCGGGAGTTTGCGGCTGGCGGTGCATTTTACGGAGCTGGTGGTGCCGCGGGCGGTCTAGACTTGCGGTCGGACAGGAGTTGCGGCACATTTTGGCGGAACCGAAACGGAGGTCCTGATGCCGCAATACCTGAAAACGCCCGATGCCGAGATTGCCTATCACAAGCTGGAGGGCGAGGGGCCGGGCGTTGTTTTCCTTGGCGGGTTCAAGTCCGATATGGAAGGGACCAAGGCTCTTTATCTGGAAGATTGGGCGCGGGCGAACGGGCGGGCGTTTTTGCGTTTCGACTATAGCGGGCACGGGTCCTCTTCGGGGGATTTTCTGGATGGCTGCATTGGCGACTGGGCGCGCGATGCGATGGCGGTGATTGCCTCGCTGACCGAGGGGCCGCAGGTGCTGGTCGGGTCGTCCATGGGCGGCTGGATTTCGCTGCTGGTTTGCCGGTCCATGCCCGAGCGGGTGGCCGGTCTGGTGGGGATCGCGGCGGCGCCGGATTTTACCGAGGATTCCATGTGGGACGGGTTCGATGCGGCGCAACGCGCGGCGCTGGAGCGCGACGGGCGGGTGGAACTGCCGTCGGATTATTCGGACGAACCCTATGTTATTACGCGAAAACTGATCGAGGACGGGCGCAAGCAACTGGTGTTGCGCGACCCGTTACCGCTGCCGTTTCCGGTGCGTCTGTTGCAGGGGACGGCGGATACGGATGTGGATGTTTCCGTGGCCCTGCGCTTGCTGGAACATGCGCAGGGGGAGGATATCCGGTTGACGCTGGTCAAGGGCGCCGACCACCGTTTCAGCACGCCGGAATGTCTGGCGCTGGTTGAAACGGCGATTGGCGAAGTGTCCTAGCGGCTGCCGCCAATCGATCCGCTGAGGTAGTTCGGGGCCGAAGACAGGCGGATGGTGATGCCGATTTCCTCGGCATTCGGGCCGTAGAAGCCGCCCTCCACCGAGCCGGTTGTTCCTTGTGCGAAGCTGCCGCCGGTGCCGGAGCTCGGGCCGGCGGTGACGATGCTGCCGATGTCGAAGCTGCCACCGGGCATGCCCTGACCGGCGCCGTCGAGTGTCGCGGAGATGGTCAGGTCGTTGATATTGCCCGAAATGCCTGTAACCGTGCCGGTGATCTGGTTGGTTGCGGCCGAGAAATTCACGCTGATGCTGGCGTTGCCGGTGACGAGGCCGGAGATGCTGCTGTAGCCGAGGAAGGTGCCGGCATATGTCGCGCTTCCGGTTGTCGGCATGTCGGCGTCGGGCGTGTAGGAGCCGGCCGTAAAGCCGCCGTAGGCCCAGCGGTTGGAGGTGGGGATGTTACGGTTGGCCATGGTGAACACGCCGGTCAGCGTATAGATCAGGTTGTCGTTGCTGCGGGTGATCGAGAACTTGTAGCCAAGGTCGGTTGTGCCGTTGTAGGTCACGCCGTTGGCCGGCATGATGAACGTGGCTTTACCGTAGTATTTGTTGGTGTTGTTGTTGCGGAAAACGGCGACGTATTCGTTGGTATTCGCCGTGGTGTCGAGGCGCTGCAGTTTCTGGCCGTTCTCGTTCGCGGCGGTTACGCCGACGGGGTCGGCCTTGTTGCGCCACCAGCCGGTGTGGTTGCCGCGAACGA
>WFTU01000207.1 GCA_015485375.1 Paracoccaceae bacterium
CCCTGGAAATCGCCCATTTGATTAAGAAAAAATAGGTCATTTTGCGGCGTTTACGGGTTATTTTAATTTTAAAACTAGCCCATTAACAAGAGCAAAAACAATTAGTTAGCAAGTTCTGTGGAAGTTTAGCCCTGAATATACCCGGACACCCGAAATAAGAAAGTGAATTTAACATAATATACATTATGCGAACTTCCTGATGCGCATGATCCAGTGCCTGTTAGGCTGGCTGTTCGCGCGCCCTCAAGCCCTGCCGGCCTGATCCGATAACCTCACGCGAAACAACGACAACAGAGGTTTAGACATGGCAAAGCACCCGCCGCGCAGCCCCTACCTGAACAAACGGCATTTCACATCCCGCTGCACCTGCCGAACCCGGCGCTGGCCCGGGTTTGGCGAGGCGGTTCAGGATCATCATTACAATGCAGAGCAAATCATGTACTGGTTCGGCATCGATGAGGAAACCTACATCGAATGGATCGAACACGGCGCGCCGATCCCGGTGCATATCGCGTTACGGGCCAAATCCGATCTCGGATATCTGGATCATGCCTTTTATGGCTGGCGGGTGAATGATGGCTGGCTGATCGCGCCGAACGGGCGCAAGCTGTCGGTGCGGCGGTTGTGTAATATCGTGCGCTACGCCTATCGGGACGCGCGCTGATCAGCCATTGAGGAAGGCGCGCAGTCCGTCCAGCGCCGCGCCCTTGGCGTCCACCTTCACGGTGAACACGCCGCCGCTGATATCGGTTTCCACCCTCCCCGGCAGCGAGGACTTGACCCCCTGGGACCAGAAGAAGCCCAGCAGAGCACCGGAGACAAACCCCAGCAACGAGAACAGGCCCGGTTTCATCGCCGGGCCTTTTTCCGTGCCTTTTTCTTGGCCTTTCGGATCGTGCCGGTGCAGGACAGATAGTAGCCCTTCTTGATTTTCCCGGTCGCCGTGCGGCCCTTGCGAGCCTTTTTTTTGCTTGCGCGTTTCTTGCGTGTCGCCATGATTTACCCCTTCTGCTCCAGCATATCCAACCGCTTGTGCGCGCGCTCGATATCCGCGCGCAGCCATGCGATATGTACCTTGATCGCGGCCCATGCCGCCCCGCCGGTGATCACCCCGCCGATGGCGGCCTGCAAAACATCCAGAAAAATGCCTTCCACCTACCTGCCCTTGCCCTTCATTAACGTGTACAACCCCGGCCCTGCCGCGAGCAGGGCCATGTCTTCGATGGGAACCGGGTTACCGGTTTTCCATGCGTAGAAATAAAAACCGATCAGCGCGAACTGCAACAACTGGCGGCCCAGCTTGTGCGTGGCATCGACCCACGGGACGGTGGCCGCCGCCGCGCTTTGCTGGTAGCCCTTCACCAGTTCCGCAATCAGCGCGTTTTTCTTGTCCTTGTCCTCGATATACTCGCTTGCGATGTCGGCCGCCTTGCTGGCGATGGAGCCGGCGGACTCGCCGAACAGGAACGATGCGATCGCCTTAAACATTGGGGCAGTACCACGGTTTGAAGTTGCGGGCCTTGCAGTGCTGGAACCACAGGCCGCCGGTGGTCTTCGCCTCTCCGCCGGTGAGGCTTTCAACCACGCCATCGGCGGCCTGTGCGAAGACGTTGTTATTGTTCAGCGGGTTAACCGCCTGCGCCGCGGCGGCCGTTTCGCGCTTGGCCAGCCAGCCCAGCAGCAGGACGGCGGCCACGGCGGCAAGGATGGTCCGGTAATCCAGCATCAGGCCCACCCCATCGAAACGCCCTGCTCCACGAAGGCCAGCGGATAGGGCTGGATGCCGTTTTCATGCTGGATAATTGCCTGCGTCAGCTCGCGGGCGCGGGCGGCAACATCGATGCGCGCATCCGGATCCACGCCCAGGGCCTCGGCGACCGCCGCCACGTAGGCATCTGTGTCATTCTCTGACGGTGGTGCCCAACGGTTGATAATGCCGCGCACGGTGTTAAGCCCGTACTTTGTGGCGTAGGTTTTCAAAATCTTGTTCATGGCGCGGATGCCGTAGACCGGCGACTGAAACGTGACGAACTCCGGATCGGGTTGGCGCTCGGCCATGCCCTGCCAGTCGATACCCCGGCGGATGTTGCCGGGGTTGTTGTTTCGCAGCCCGCGTGACTTGCTATACACCCAAGCACCCCCGCCAGCGAGAAACAGCACAAATAGGATGAGTGATAGCCATTTCATGCACGTTCCAGCGCCGCCGCCTCGGCCTCGGCTGCGGCGATAATAATCTGCGCCTGCTCCGGTATCGGCATTTTGGCCGCATCGAAAGCCGCCCGCTCACGCTTGATTTTCGCCAAGTCCACACGCACGCCGGCGGCGATCTCCGCGTCCGTTTCCGCTCGGCCCAGCGCGATGTTATTTTGCTTTCGCATATAGGCCGCGATCAGCAACAATTCATCCGTCACTTCGGCACCTCCTCATAATCAAAAACCAAGAATGGTGATCCTGTGGTATGAATGCCCAAAATCTTCCCCTCTGGTATAACAACAGGCCCACCAATCACTACGTCTTGTATGTTGTAATCAACAGCCGATGAACCATATAACACCTGTAACTGATCCCCGATCAAATTAACCACGCCATTTGTAGCCGCGTACTGAAAATTGGCGACACTTTGTCGGCCACCAAGTAGCCGGTTAGTCGGCTTTCTTATAGTAGTTATGCCTGCTTCATTGCTCGATTCTGAAATATCCACACTGCCCGATGAGCCGCCATAAATAAGCATCGACCATACAAAAATATCATAGCCAGATCCTGCCGGATTTGTTATAGATAATTCCGGCCACGCGACGGACTCTTTCATTATAAAATGATTGCCGTTTTTTGCGTCACGCACGCGTGTATTCACAAACGGCGGGCTTGCCGTATTGCCGCTGCCGCCGGTAACTTGCACGCTGCCGCCGATGCGTGCGCCACCTAAGCGGGTATTTCGCCCCACGTACAGGGTAAAAACGGTATCCCCTGCCCCGTCATGCGACAGCCGCAACTCATCGAACGGGGTTAATACAACATCATCCCCGGCTTTCAGCGTCACCTGTTCGTTGTTATCCGGGCTTTTCACCGTCACCGAGACGGTGGCTGATTCATCCAGACGTACATAGTTGGCGCCATCGCCGAAAAATTCGGACTCTTCCGCGCCGGATGCAATCTTGAACACATAAGGCCGCATTACTTTTTACCCCGTAAAAATACGAAAGCGGCCACAGTGGAGGCCGCGACCACCCCGATCCCGATCAGTTGCTTGTTCAGTGCCGCCGCGCCGGGCTGCGCAGCTTCGGCGGCGATCCGCATTGCATTATTCCCCGCACGCTCGGCAAAGCTGATGCTTTCGCCGATTGCTTGCATCAGTTTGGAATTGTTCGACTCGGCAAAAGAATACGCGCGATCACCCGCTTGGCCTGCAAAATCAAACGCGCTTTGTATCGCGCCACCATCCAGCAGATTAACCGACCCTACGCTGTTATCGTTGCCGGCAATGCCCAGCAGCGCGCCGGCCTGATTCGCCGTAATACTCGAATTGTCAACGTAGTTGTTCGTCGTCGAAGAACTCGACGAGCTACCACCAAAAAGGCCCATTCCCTACCCCTTGCCCTTTCGCAGAAAGACCGCAGCCAGCACCATCACCGCGCCCAGCGTGACGACCACCCACGGCGTAAACGTCTGGCCCGCAGAGCTGGCGAACGGATTGAAACCGCCGCCGCTGGAGAAGCTGCCAAAGGATACGCCGCCGGTGCCTGATGTAGCAGGCCCAGCACCGAACCCGATATCACCACCGGCACCGATCCCCAGCCCCTTTTTCATCGCGGCCTTTAAGAAGTCCTGCGCGGCCATGTCAGATCACCTTGGCGACTTTGAGGCCGGCCAGCAGCAGTCCCAGCGCGCCCAGGCCGATCAGGATCGGCTTGGCATTGACGCCCATCAGGCCAGCGCCGGGCGTGGCGGTGGCGCTGTCGGCCTTGGCTTGCGGGTTCTGGTAGCTGCCGGGCGAGTTCAGGCCGGCGGACTGCTGCGCGGCCGTCCCCTGTAGGCGGGAATTGACCTTGGCGGATTCGATCTGCACATAGCCGTTGAACAAATCCTTGACCGAGGGAAGATCGCCCACGGCCCCCTTGATATCGTCAAGAAACCCGGCCATCAGACACCCCCGAGGCTATCCAGCGTCTCAGTCACGATATCGACCGCGCCGGAGGTATCCAGCGTCATCTTGACGCGCCAATCCTTCAGAATGTTGGTCTGGATTGCCTGCTGATAGTCACCCTCCAAAACAAAATCGATATGCGTAGCCGACCCTGTGACCGGCACGCGGGCAACCGGGCTTGCTTCCTTCTGGAAACGCTCCAGCACGGTCTTGGAAGCGTCCACCAGCTTCACGCTGTCGGCCTCGACCTCGACGGCGGAGATATCCGACTTGAACAGGTGGATTGCCGAGTAGAACGCACCGCGCGGCAGCTTGTCGATCTCGACCTTGCCGGACACTGCCGAGGAATACGGATATTCCCGCACCTTGATAAAAGCGCCCAAGGGCTGTTCCACCGGATCCACCATTGCGTTCGCTGTGACGGCGATATCGGCCGGCGCGGTGGCGTCGATCTCGATCTCGATATGGAACGTCTGCACATCCGCCGTGCCCATGCCCGGCGCGCGGCGGTATACCGCATCCATCATTTCCGCGCGGAAGAAATGCAGCGCGAACTGATTGGCGGTATCGGTGGGCCGGTTGTAGTAGCTGTTGAAGTCGATCAGGCGCTGCAGATTCTTGAATGTCTGCACGACCTTGCCATCGACGTACACATCAATGCGGCCAAAATGCGACGCCGCCAGCGCGGTGCCGGTGGCGGAAAAGACGATTGAATAATACGTCGGGCCGGTCATCAGCTCCAGCGTGGCCTTGGAACCGGCAGTAACGCGCGACAGAGATGGGAGTTTCAATACCTTACGCATGGCACACCCCCATTAACCCAGATACTGGTTTGCGCCCGGGATCTGCTTGACCAGCACCCCCACGCCCAGCGAAACAGCAGCGATTTTACCGATCTGGTTCTTGATCTTGCCAGACCAAGCCAGGTAGATCAGGGCGGCAGCGGCGCCCAGAGAAATAAAACGCGGATTCATAAAAATGCCCCTTGCGAAAAATGAAACAGTCGGGACAGTTTTAGAGCGCGATTCTCAAACGAGACAAGGGCTTTTCTGGAGCGGTTTCAGAACAATTCTGAAAACCGGGCAATAAAAAACCGCCGGGAGGCGGTTTCTGGAGAAAAAAGCTACTTTTTATCTTTTGGCTTTCGCTTGTCGTGCCCAAAAACAAACAGAACCATTGCGGCCAGAGATAACCCCGTCACAAGTGATATAACCATCAAACCATACTCACCCATCTTGATCACCTTTCGATAGAATAAACAGGGCCACGCCCTCAAGCAGAAGATAAGCCGCAGCGGACAGGGCCGCAACCTTCAGGCTTCCATTGACCGTGCTCAACGCCTTGTAGCCATAGGCGGCAAACTGCGCCATGCCAATAATCCGGAGACTGCCGGCGGCATGCTTGGCTTGAGAGGCTGAAACATTCATGAAAACACTTTATCAAATTCCGCCACTTTCACCAAGTATGGCACATTCCCCCGGAACCGTAGCGCCGTTTTCACCAGCTCCCGCGTTTTGTGCCGCTGGAGCATACACAAATCCACGTCCGGGATATCCGACAATTCCAGCCCCAGCACGCCGGCGATATATTCCGCATCCCGGCGCGTGTTGGGACGGCAGATATTGATCACGCTGGCATTGCCCAGTACGGACTTATCCGTTTCTTGCGCACGCTGGACCACGGCGTAAATGTTCGTGCCGTACTTCAGGCCGCGCGTGACCAGCACACCCCACGCCCCGCCGGCCTTCACGGCGTTGGTGCTGGCGGCCAGTTCCTCACAGACGATATCCGCCTGCGCCTGCCGCGACCAGTTGAAGGCGCAGCGGCAAAAGAAGTCAAATTCCTTCAGGCTTTTCGGATGGTAGGCGATCCGGGCCGGGCCGGTGGCGGCTTTCAGCGCCGCCAGCAGCGCCGCCTTGCCCTCGGCCACGGTCAGGCCATGCTTGGCGGCGTATTCGCCCTCCACGTCCCAGACCAGAAGCCGGCGGGAGGCCCTGACCTGCGTCATGACAAACTGCGTTTTCCCGGAGCGGCTGGCGCCGATGGAAAAAACCAGCTTCCCGTCCGGCCTCATTTTCCGGCCTCGACTTCGTGGACTTCCGGCAACACATTCCCGAATTTCAGATCAGAGCCTTGCGGCGCTGGCGGCCCCGCTGGCGCGGTGGTTTCCGGGCCGGTTCCGGTTTCCGGTTCCGGTTTTTCCGGATTCGCCGGGCGTCCGATGCGCGGCTCGATGATCTCGACTGTGATCAGAATCGCGTCCAGCTCGATGCTGGCCCCGCCGCCCGGCACATGCCGCAGCCAGCCCGCCGGCAGATACTTGCACACCACCGCCGCCCAGGCGGATCCCAGCTTTTCGGTTTCGGCCTTCGTGACCTCCCACGCCGGCGCAAACCGCCGGAACACCCAGCCCAGCAGCAGGCGCAGAAAGCCGCCCAGCTTTTCGGCGGCCTGTTCCCGGTCTGGCCCCGGCTGGCCCGGGCCTCCCTGCCCGGGCGCTGCCGCTGCCGTCCCTGTATCGCCCTCGCGGGCCTCGCTGGTTGTGGTTATCCCCTCATCGGCCGCAATCTCGGCCCATTCCTGATCCACCCGTTCCGGGCTGGTATCCACCTGATTTACGCCTTTTTCTTCAACGCCCATAATCCGCCCCCCAGTAATGCACCAATGAAAAACAGCACGGCCCCGGCCCGGCCTCGTTGCGGCTCCGTTTCCGGTTCTTCGTCCGCCACGGTGGCCGGTTCCGGCTCCGCCGGCGCGGGCGCCGGTTCCGGCTCGGCACCGATCACGATGCCGCCCACGTTCTCCGATGCCTCGCCGGCCTCGATCAGCTTCCTGATCTCGGCCTGTGCCTTGTTCGTGTTGAACGGCACCCGGCCGTGTGTATCACAGACCAGATAATACTTTTTGCGCTTGTCCTGCCGCAGTTCCGCGACTTCCGCGCAGCCCGCGAACGGGCACTTGATTTTTCCAACTGGTTCAGCCA
>WFTU01000208.1 GCA_015485375.1 Paracoccaceae bacterium
CATAGGGGGTGTCGTTCATGTGTTTTCTCCGTTTTCTCGTACATTTCCGCGCTACAGCTTGGAACTGATGATACCGGTGTTGAAACCGGCCTTGCGCAATTCTCCGAACAGCCTTTGATGCTCGATTTTCGGACATCGGTTCATCACCACGTCCATGCCAGCGCCCTCGGCCAGCGCCGCGGCCTCCTCGTTGACAACCCCGATCTGCATCCAGACGGCCTGCAATCCACGCCGGCCAAGGGTCGCAAGCGCCTCCTCGACAATCGGCGTGACCTGATCGGAACGGCGGAAGATATCGACCATGTGAACCGGCCCGACCTCCTCCGGAATTTCCGAAAGCGAGGCGTAAATTTCCCGCCCGAACAGCGTGTTACCCGCCTGTCCCGGATTGATCGGCACAATGCGATAGCCCTTCTGGTGCAGGTAGCGGGCGACAAAATAGGAGGGCCGGATTTCCTTCATCGACACCCCGACTATGGCAATGGTTTTCGTGCGTTGCAGGATATCGCGAAGATGCGGGTTGCTATAATTCAAATCGGACATACCGCAAGAGTAGGAGAAATAATCCCCCCCGTGAAGGCCGATTTTCCACAAGCCCGTCTTGCAAAAAAACGCCCGGCACAAGGCCGGGCGAAGGTATGGAACGAGGGACAGTGAAATCGAACGGAAGTGTTCCGTTTTCCGTTCTGTTATATAGATGGGAGGACATTGGCCCTATTTCCAGATGCCATCATCTGTTTGTGAACCGGTCGTGAAAAATGGGCGAAAACCCGCGCAACCCGCAATTTTTCCGCCCTATATCGTCAGAAATTTTCTTCCTTTGTAAATCCCCGCGAAAGCGCTAACCTCCCTCCATTCCATTTTACAGGAGGCCGCAATGCGCCGCTTTTCCGCCCTTCTGGCCGTGTTTTCCGGCCTGTTCCTGTTTGCCAATATCACCGTCGCCGCGCCGGGATGCCCCGCGCAGGCCGATCTGGAATATCTCGGCGCCAACCCCGCCGAAGGGTTTTCCGAGGAATGCCGGCAGCTGGACAGCTTCACCATCCGCTCGGGTGCCGGAGAGATCAATATAGAGGTTTACGGCTTCTCGCGCACAACCGCACGGAAACTGGAACAGACGAAACAGGCGCTGACACGGGCGGGGGCGGCCCTTGCGGATTTTGCCGGATACAGCTCGGTTCCGGTCAAGGTCTACATGTCCCCGCGTCTGCATTCCGGCGTATCGGGACCGGAAGGCGATGATCAGGGCGTTACCACCTTGTCGCTGGCCGATGCCTCCGGCGGGCAGGATTGCGTAATCGCCCTGTTCCGGCAGGCCAACGGTCCCGAATATGCGCAGGTGGTCGCGCATGAATTCTTCCATTGCGTGGAACTGACCCGTTTTGACAACAAAATGCGCTCCGGACCTTCCGCATGGTGGTCCGAATCTATCGCCGAGTGGTTTGCCGGTTACGCCTATCCGGGCACCGGTTTTTCCGACGGGTTTGTGCAGGAGTTCGACGTCAAATCCATTGATACCCCGCTCACCGGCATGACCTATCCGAATATCGTATTCCTCTGGTGGCTCGAACAGGATCAGGGCGCAGACGCGATTTTTGCCCTGATGGAGGCCATGCCCGATGACCGCGACGAATCCGCTGACGAGGAGCTGCAGAAAAACGCACTGGAGGCCTTTCTGGGCGCGGGCGCGTTTCTGCGCTTCACCGAAAACTATCTCGACGGCAATCTGGTCCAGACCGGCGGGCGCCCCGTGCCCTCCACACCGCGTATCGAGGATATCTACAACATCACCGAAGCCAGCGAGATGACCCTCGCCGCCCCGCGGTTTGTGCCCTATCGCGCCACCTTGCTGTTCGATTGTGGCGAATGGGACCTGCGCCAGACCCTGCGCTCGGGCGTCTACGGTGCCGCGCGCGACGCAAACGGCGCATGGGGGCAACTTCCCGATACTGTCAGTTCCGACGGCAGCGGGCAGTTCGAATACCTCTTCGCCGGAGGTGCCACCGCCGCGGAGGGCCTGTCACTGGAGCTGAAAGCGGGCAAGGATTTCTGCGCACCCTGCGCGACACCAGACTATTCCAGCGGCCCCGAGGCCTGCCTTGTCGGCGACTGGACCCTCGTTTCCGGCGGTCTGGGAGAGGTGCAAAGCGGTCTGATCAACAATCTGGAAGGGGCGCAAAACGCCGATATTCCCGATATGCAGGGGCATCTGGTGCTGAACCGCGACGGCACCTTTACCGTTGGCCCCTCCACGCGGGGTCACATTGAAACCAATAATTCCAGCGGCACCACCTCGACCGATTTTGTCCTGCGTTTTACCCGCAGCGGCACCTGGTCGGTAAACCGGAACCGTCTCGAACGGTGTTACGACATCACCGGAGAGGGTGAAATCGCCTATACCACCGTATCCCCGAGCGGCGAGCGCAGCCGGGGGCGTTCGGACATGCTACCCCGTGGCCTGCCGGAATTCACCGAAACCAAACGCTACACCTGCGAGGGCAACCGGCTGGAGATCGAATACATGCGGGTGCTTTTCCGCAAGATAAACATGATTTACGAAAAATAGCTCAGAATTCCCGCTTCCAGCGGTTGATCGCATACAGCCCGACCGCCCCCGCGTTCGAGACATTGAGCGAGCCGAAAGCCCCCGCGAATTCGATCTTCGCCAGCCTGTGGCAATTCTCCTTGGTGGATTCGCGCAACCCCGGCCCCTCGGCGCCCAGCACCAGCGCGACCGGCACATTCGGCAGGTCGGCCACGGCCTTTTCGATCGTCATATCGGCGGTGCCGTCCAGCCCGATCAGGAAATACCCCATCTCCTTCAGCGATCCCATCGCCTTGGCCAGATTGCGGATCTATCGGCGGCGCGAATTTGCGCGGATCAACCACCTCCGCCTCCATGCCCGAGGCCGCAATCGCCTCCGCCAGCCGGTCGGCGGCGTTTTTCGTCACCATCAGGCGCAGCTTTTCCCGCATCGGGTTTTGCAAGGC
>WFTU01000209.1 GCA_015485375.1 Paracoccaceae bacterium
GTCCCCCAGCCCGCGTTTCGGCGTGTTGACAATCCGCTCGAACGCCATGCCGTCGTCGGGGCTGACCACCACGCGGAAATAGGCCATAGCATCGCGAATCTCCAGCCGTTCGTAAAACCGCGGCCCGCCGATCACGCGATAGGGCAGGCCGAGCGACAGGAACCGGTCCTCGAAGGCGCGCATCTGGTGGCTGGCCCGCACCAGAATTGCCATCCCGTCCAGCGGCACCGGATCGCGCCCGCGGGTGCCCTGCTGCAGCGCCTCGATCTCCTCGCCGATCCAGCGCGCTTCCTCCGGCGCGTCCCAATGGCCGATCAGCCGCACCTTCTCGCCCTCGCCGCAATCGGTCCAGAGCGTCTTGCCCAGCCGGTCCTCGTTCCCTTTGATCACCCCGCTGGCAGCCGACAGAATATGGCCGGTGGAGCGGTAGTTCTGCTCCAGCCGGATCACTTTCGCCCCCGGAAAATCCTTTTCGAATTTCAGGATATTGCCGACCTCGGCCCCGCGCCAGCCATAGATCGACTGGTCGTCATCGCCCACGCAGCAGATGTTTTTATGCCCGCCTGCCAGAAGACGCAGCCACAGGTATTGCGCCACATTGGTATCCTGATACTCGTCCACCAGAATATATCTGAACCAGCGCTGGTATTTCTCCAGCACATCGGGGTTTTCCTGAAAAATCCGAACCACATGCAGCAGCAGATCGCCGAAATCCACCGCGTTCAGGGTCTTGAGCCGCGCCTGATAGAGCGCATAGAACTCCACCCCCCGCCGGTCATACATCGCCGCTTCCGAGGCCGGCACCATCTCCGGCGTCCACGCGCGGTTCTTCCACTGGTCGATAAAACCGGCCAGCAGCCGCGCAGGCCAGCGTTTCTCGTCGATATTCTCGGCCCGTATCAACTGTTTGAGCAGCCGGATCTGGTCGTCCGTGTCCAGAATGGTGAAATTCGATTTCAACCCCGCCAGCTCCGCATGGCGGCGCAGCAGCTTGACGCAAAGCGAGTGGAAGGTGCCCATCCACGGCATCCCCTCGACCACGCCGCCGACCGCATTGCCGACCCGTTCCTTCATCTCGCGCGCGGCCTTGTTGGTGAAGGTCACCGACAGGATTTCATTCGGCTGCGCCCGCCCCGTGTTCAGCAAATGCGCAATCCGCGTGGTCAGCGCCTTGGTCTTGCCCGTGCCGGCCCCCGCCAGCACCAGCACCGGCCCGTCCAGCGTTTCCACCGCCTCGCGCTGCGGCGGGTTCAACCCGTCCAGATAGGCCGCCGGCCGCACGCCCATGGCCCGCTGCGACAGCGGCACGGCAGCCTCGAAAGCTGCACTCTCGTCAAAATCCCGATCACTCATGCGCGCCAATCTATACCCGATTCCCGAAATGTTAAAGTGCTTGTTCCACAAATGTTCCGTTCTGTAGTATCCGGTTAACACCCGCCGCTTTATCCGCTGTGCCAGCATGGCTCCGTTAACCAACGGAGGAATAAAATGTCGAAGAAAATTCTGATGCTCACCGGTGATTTCACCGAGGATTACGAAACCATGGTACCGTTCCAGACCCTGATGGCCTTCGGCCATACGGTCGATGCGGTCTGCCCCGACAAACAGGCGGGCGATACGGTAAAAACCGCCATCCACGATTTCGAGGGCGACCAGACCTACAGCGAAAAACCGGGCCACAATTTTACCCTCAACGCCAGCTTTGACGACATCGACGCCGCCGACTACGACGCGCTGGTGATCCCCGGTGGCCGCGCCCCCGAGTACCTGCGCCTGAACGAGGAGGTGCTGGACATCGTGCGCCACTTTTTCCTCGAGGAGAAACCCGTCGCCGCGATCTGTCATGGCGCTCAACTGCTGGCCGCGGCCGGTGTGCTGGAGGGGCGCAGCTGCTCCGCCTATCCCGCCTGCTCGCCCGAAGTGACCGCCGCAGGCGCGCGCTACGCCGACATCGATGTGACAGCCGCGCATACAGATGGTAATCTGGTAACCGCCCCCGCATGGCCCGCCCATCCGCAATGGATGGCGCAGTTCATCGCGATTTTGTAAAGAAACAGGAGGTTCTCCATGTGTCAGCTTTTCATCGGCGCCGACAGCGACCTTTGGGCCAGCCAGTCGAAATCCCTGCGGATCGACGGGGTGGCAACCAGCATCCGCATGGAGAACTTCTTCTGGCAGACATTGGCCGAGATCGCCTTTCGCGACAACATGACCGTCAATCAGGTTATCACGCGCCTGTATCATGAATCGATCGACGCGGAGCATGATCTCGGCAATTTCACCTCGTTCCTGCGCGTGTGCTGCGCGCGCTACCTGTCCCTGATGGCGGCGGGCGAGGTGCCGGATACGCTGGACGAACCGCTGGGCAATGTCGCGGCCGAGGACATACTGGAACGCGAGCGCGCGCGCCGCAACGCCATGACTGCCCGTCTGGCCGAACCGGCCTCGGCGTCGCTGAACTAGGGGCAGGAACCGGGCAATCCGCGACGTCCCGCATCATTGAATAATCCGGTTGCGGAGGCTAGAAGGGCGACAACTGGCCCGTCACTCTGTCCTCTGAAAGGTTCCGTGATGAAAAACTTCCGCAAAATCCTGATTGCCAACCGTGGCGAGATCGCCATCCGTATCATGCGTGCCGCCAATGAAATGGGCAAACGCACGGTGGCGGTCTATGCGGAAGAGGACAAACTCTCCCTGCACCGTTTCAAATCCGACGAGGCCTATCGCATTGGCGAGGGGCTGGGACCGGTCGCCGCCTACCTGAGCATCGAGGAAATCATCCGCGTGGCGAAAGAATGCGGTGCCGACGCCATCCACCCAGGCTACGGCCTGCTCTCCGAGAACCCCGATTTCGTTGACGCCTGCACCGAGGCGGGGATCACCTTCATCGGCCCGAAAGCCGCCACCATGCGACAGCTCGGTGACAAGGCCTCGGCGCGCCGTGTGGCGATCGAGGCGGGCGTGCCCGTCGTTCCCGCCACCGATGTTCTGCCCGACGATATGGCCGAGGTCCGCCGCATGGCCGACGAGGTCGGCTATCCCTTCATGCTCAAGGCCAGCTGGGGCGGCGGCGGTCGCGGCATGCGCCCGATCATGACCCCCGACGAACTGGAAGACATGGTGCTGGAAGGCCGCCGCGAAGCCGAAGCCGCCTTCGGCAACGGCGAGGGCTACCTCGAACGTCTCGTGCAAAAGGCCCGCCACGTCGAGGTCCAGATCCTCGGCGACAGCCACGGCCAGATCTATCACCTGTGGGAACGCGACTGCTCCGTGCAGCGCCGCAACCAGAAGGTCGTGGAACGCGCCCCCGCGCCCTATCTGACGCAGGAACAACGCGAGGAGCTTTGCGCTCTGGGTCGCAAAATCTGCGCCCACGTAGGATACGAATGCGCCGGAACCGTCGAATTCCTGATGGACATGGACACCGACGAGTTCTTCTTCATCGAGGTGAACCCCCGCGTGCAGGTGGAACATACCGTCACCGAGGAAGTCACCGGCATCGACATCGTGCGCGCCCAGATCCTGATCGCCGAGGGCGCGACCATCGAACAGGCCACCGGCAAGGCCGCGCAAGAGGAAATCACCCTCAACGGTCACGCCCTGCAATGCCGCATCACCACCGAGGATCCGCAGAACAATTTTATCCCCGACTACGGCCGCATCACCGCCTATCGCGGCGCCACCGGCATGGGCATCCGTCTGGACGGCGGCACGGCGTATTCCGGCGCGGTCATCACGCGCTACTACGACAGCCTGCTGGAAAAGGTCACCGCATGGGCGCCGACGCCCGAGGCGGCCATCGCCCGCATGGACCGCGCCCTGCGCGAGTTCCGCATCCGCGGCGTGTCCACCAACATCGCCTTCGTGGAAAACCTGCTGAAACATCCGGTGTTCCTGAACAACACCTACACCACGAAATTCATTGACAACACGCCGGAGCTGTTCAAGTTCCGCAAACGCCGCGATCGCGCCACGAAGATCCTGACCTACATCGCGGATATCACCGTCAACGGCCATCCCGAAACCGAGGGCCGCGCCAAACCGCCCGCCCACGCCCGTCCGCCGCGCGTGCCGGCGTTTATGGCCGATGAACCGGCCTACGGCACCCGCAACCTGCTGCATGACAAGGGTCCGCAGGCCGTGGCCGACTGGATGCTGGCGCAGAAAAAACTGCTGCTGACCGACACCACCATGCGCGACGCGCACCAGTCCCTGCTGGCGACCCGCATGCGCTCCATCGACATGCTGAACGTGGCCGAGGCCTACGCCCACAACATGCCGCAACTGTTCAGCATGGAGGCATGGGGCGGTGCGACCTTCGACGTTGCCTACCGTTTCCTGCAGGAATGCCCGTGGCAGCGCCTGCGCGATTTGCGTCAGCGTATGCCCAACCTGATGATCCAGATGCTGCTGCGCGGCTCCAACGGGGTCGGCTACACCAACTATCCCGACAATGTGGTGCAGAAATTCGTCGATCAGGCCGCGAAATCCGGCGTCGATGTGTTCCGCGTGTTCGACAGCCTCAACTGGGTGGAAAACATGCGTGTGGCGATGGATGCCGTGGTCTCCACCGGCAAGGTCTGCGAGGGCGCGATCTGCTATACCGGCGATATTCTCGACCCCGACCGCGCCAAATACGACCTGAAATACTATGTGCAAATGGGCAAGGACCTGCGCGACGCGGGCGCCCATGTGATCGGCCTGAAAGATATGGCCGGCCTGCTGAAACCCGCCGCCGCCCGCGTGCTGGTGAAAACCCTGAAAGAGGAAATCGGCCTGCCGGTGCATTTCCACACGCATGATACCTCGGGCATTGCCGCCGGCACCATCCTCGCTGCCGCCGATGCGGGGGTCGATGCGGTCGATGCGGCAATGGATGCGTTCTCCGGCGGCACCTCGCAACCCTGCCTCGGCTCGATTGTCGAGGCGTTGCGCAATACCGACCGCGACACCGGTCTCGACATCGCCGTGATCCGCAAAACCTCCGATTACTGGGAGGCCGTGCGCCAGCAATACGCCGGTTTCGAGAGCGGCCTCGCCGCGCCCGCTTCCGAGGTCTACCTGCATGAAATGCCGGGCGGCCAGTTCACCAACCTCAAGGCACAGGCGCGCAGCCTCGGGCTGGAGGAA
>WFTU01000210.1 GCA_015485375.1 Paracoccaceae bacterium
AACTGGCTGGAACAGCATAGGGGAGCCGGAATTGGCCGAATTCAGCGAAAAAAACCTGCGCGATGCCATGGGGCGCTTTGCGACCGGCGTTACCGTTGTTACGACGATGACGCCGGAGGGACCATTGGGCATGACGGTGAACAGTTTCGCGTCCGTGTCACTCGATCCGCCCTTGGTTTTGTGGTCTCCGGCCCGCAAATCGGCGCGGTTTCCGGCGTTCGAGGCCGCCAGCCATTTTGCCGTGCATGTTCTGTCGCGTGATCAGCAAGATCTGGCCAAGGCATTTGCATTGTCGGGGGCGGAGCCGTTTGCCGGAGTCGAATACATGCTTGGTGCCGGTGATTCCCCGCTGTTTTCCGGTTGTGCCGCCCGTTTCGAGTGCCGCCATTCGGCGGGCCATGACGGGGGCGACCACCTTATTGTTGTTGGCGAGGTGTTACATCTGGAGCGAGCGGACAAGGAGCCATTGCTGTATTACAAGGGAGCATTTGCGGGGCTTGAAAACGGGGGCGACGATGGGTGAGTATTTCCGCAACCGTTTGAAATCGTTCGGATATGCTTTCGCCGGAATCGGGCATATGTTGCGGACACAACCCAATGCCAGAATTCACCTTCTGGCAACAATTATTGCGGTTCTGGCCGGATTGTATTTCGATATTGTCGGATTTGAATGGCTGTGGCTGGCGCTCGCGATCACTCTGGTCTGGGCGCTGGAGATGATGAATACCGCCATCGAGCATCTGGGTGACTTGCTGTCGCCGGAACATTCGGAGTCGGTGAAATTTGCCAAGGATATCGCGGCCGGGGCTGTTCTGCTGGCGGCGATCCTTGCGCTTGTGATTGCGGCGGTGATCTTTTTGCCAAAGATAGCGGCCCTGTTTTAGCCGCAGCAAACCTTGCGACGCCGCCCCCCTTGCGATAGGAGGTCAGCAAAGATGATCAACAAGGCAAGCCCATGGCTAAAGTAAAGAAAAAAAAGGTTTCGCGCCCCAAGGCGATGAACCCGCGCGGGTTCCGCGACTACTTCGGTGCGGAGGTTGTCGAACGAAACGAGATGCTTGGCGAGATCACCGATGTTTACCGGATGTACGGGTTTGATCCGCTGGAAACACCGGCGGTCGAAACCGTCGAGGCGCTCGGGAAATTTCTGCCCGATGTCGACCGCCCGAACGACGGAGTCTTTGCCTGGCAGGAGGAGGACGACACATGGATGGCGCTACGCTACGATCTGACGGCGCCGCTGGCGCGGGTCTATGCGCAGTTCCGGAATGATCTGCCGACACCCTATCGCCGCTATGCTGTGGGGCCGGTCTGGCGAAACGAGAAGCCCGGGCCGGGACGCTACCGGCAGTTTTACCAGTGCGACGCGGATACGGTCGGCACACCGACAGTGGCCGCCGATGCCGAGATCTGCGGAATGCTTTCGGATACCCTCGAGGCGGTCGGAATCCCGCGCGGGGACTACATCGTTCGGGTCAATAACCGCAAAGTCCTGAACGGGGTTCTGGAAGTGGCCGAGATCCTCGATATGTCCGATTTGTCCAAGTTCGAGGCAGAACGCGGCATAGTCTTGCGCGCAATAGACAAGCTGGACCGCCTTGGTCCGGAGGGTGTGCGGGCGTTACTAGGGGCCGGACGCAAGGATGACAGCGGGGATTTCACAGGCGGGGCGAACCTTTCCGGCGAGCAGGCCGATATTATTATGGATTTCATGGATGCGCGCCGCGAGGATGGCGGGGCAACCTGTGCGCGCTTGCGCGAGATTGTTGGCAACTCCCCTACAGGGCTTGCCGGTGTGCAGGAACTTGAAACGATTGCGGAACTGACCGCCGCACAGGGTTATGGCCCTGACCGCTTGCTGATTGACCCTTCGGTGGTGCGCGGGCTGGGGTATTACACCGGTCCGGTTTACGAGGCGGAACTGACGTTCGATATTCTCGATGACAAGGGCCGCAAACGCCAGTTCGGTTCGGTGGCCGGTGGTGGCCGGTATGATGATCTGGTCAAACGGTTTACCGGTCAGGAAGTCCCCGCAACCGGAATTTCGATCGGGGTTGACCGCTTGCTGGCGGCGTTGCGTGAAAAAGGCCGGATGGGCAGCAGCAGTCATGGACCGGTGATTGTGACGGTGATGGATCGCGACCGTATGGCGGATTATCAGGCTATGGTCTCCGAACTGCGAAACGCCGGAATTAGGGCCGAGGTTTATCTGGGCAATCCGAAAAACTTCGGTAACCAGTTGAAATATGCCGATGCACGCAACAGCCCTGTTGCCGTGATCGAGGGTGGAAACGAGAAGGAGGCGGGCGTCGTACAGATCAAGGATCTGGCGCTCGGCAAGGCTCTGGCCGCCAATATTACCACCAACGAGGAATGGAAGTCGCAGCCGGCGCAGATGGAAATTCCGCGTGGCGATCTGGTGGCGGAAGTGCGCAAGATGATAGCACGGGGGCGCGAGGGCTGATGCTCGGCGCTGCCAAATCTCCGTTGCAGGTCGAAACCGACCGGATTCTGGCCCGTTTCGTCGGGGCGGGCGCAAAACTGGTCGAGACCGAAGTGTTGCAACCGGCCGAAACCCTGCTCGACCTTTATGGCGAGGACATTCGCGCCCGGGCCTATGTGACCAGCGATCCGTTGCGCGGGGAGATGATGTTGCGTCCCGATTTCACGGTGCCGGTCGTGCAGAAACACATGCAGGATGGCGCGGATTCAGCGCGCTATACCTATGCCGGATCGGTCTGGCGTATGCAGGAGCAAGGGAAAAACCGGAATTCCGAATACCCGCAGATCGGCTTCGAGCTGTTCGGCGGCGAGGATCCCGCGCGGGCGGATGCGGAGGTGTTCAGCCTGTTTGCCGATACCCTGCGGGATGTTCCTGCAAGTCCCGTGACCGGTGATATCAACCTGATCTTTGCGGCGATAGATTCACTTGAAACCAACGCCCGCCGAAAGGCGGCCTTGCGCCGCCATGTCTGGCGTCCCGCACGGTTTCGCAGGCTGTTGAAG
>WFTU01000211.1 GCA_015485375.1 Paracoccaceae bacterium
CCTGATCACCGACGGTATCGAGGCCGAGGCCATTCACGGCAACAAGGCCCAGAACGCCCGCCAGCGGGCGCTGAACAAATTCCGTCAGGGATACGTCAAGGTGCTGGTCGCCACCGACATCGTGGCGCGCGGCATCGACGTGCCGGGCATCACCCATGTCATCAATTTCGACCTGCCGGACGAGGCGGACAACTATGTCCACCGCATCGGGCGCACGGGGCGCAACGGGGCCTCGGGCATTGCCATCACGCTGTGTTCGCCGGACGAGCTGAAAAAACTCGCCGCTGTCGAGAAGATCACCCGTCAGGTGCTGATCGAGCGTGACGGACCGGACCCGAAACCGAAAAAAGACAAAGGCTGGCAGGGCAAACGCCGTGGCGGCGGCGGGCAGAACCGCTCGCAGGGCGGCGGCAACCCCGCCGGTCGCACCAACCAGAAACGGCGTCGTCCGAACCGGAGCAAATCCGGTGGAAACGGCGGCGGCGCACGCGCCGCGAGCTAGGGGCGAAATACGCCAAGCTTGATTCGACGCCGATCTTCGGTCTAGGCTTCCCCTATAAAAAAGGGGGGAGCGACGATCTCCTCCTATAAAATGAAGGGGAGAATATGACTGAAGTAGCTGAAGGAGCGCCGCTCCCGCAGGTGGCGGAGCTTGATTTTTCGGATCTCAAGGTAGCATTGAGCAAGGGCTGGGCCGATTTTCGGGCCTGTCCGGTTTATGGAATGGTGTTCGGCGCGATTTTTTCCGCTGTCGGGATTTTGCTGTATATGCAGTTCGTCGTCTGGCGTTCGGACTGGTCGATTGTGCCGCTGGCGGCGGGCTTTCCGATCGTCGCGCCGTTTATCGCGGTCGGTCTGTATGAAGTCAGCCGGCTGCGCGAGAAGAACAAGGAAACCAACTGGCGCGATGTGATCCGCGCGATCTATGCGGAGCGCAAACGGCAGGTGCCCTCGATGGCCTTTGTCGTGCTGTTCATTTTCCTGATCTGGGTCTATCTGGCCCATCTGGTCTTTGCGCTCTCCTTCGGGCTGAAGCCGCTGACCAATGTCATGACCTCCACGGAAATACTGTTCAGCAAGGAGGGGCTGCTGATGCTGGTGATGGGCAGCATCGCGGGCGGGTTCCTGTCATTCGTGCTGTTTTCCATCACCGTGATCGGCATTCCGCTGCTGGTGGATCGCGAGATCGACGTGGTCTCGGCCATGATTACCAGCTTCTCGCTGGTGCTGAACAATTTCGCGGTGATGATCACATGGGGGTTCTTCGTCGGGCTGGTTTTGTGCCTGTCGATGCTGCCGATGTTTCTGGGGCTGATCGTCACTTTGCCAATTCTCGGGCATGCGACGTGGCATCTGTATCGTCTGGCGGTGCTGGACGACGAGGCCTGAAAATTCCACCTGCGCGGTCCTTTCGGTCGCGCAGGAATATCCTATTTCACACGAAATTTTCTTTCGTGGTTACATTCACATATTCCGTTGTTTGAGAAAAAACTTCACAGAAGCGTGATCTGTTGCTAGGCTGACCTCTCCAATAAGGGAGGAAATAATGAAAACAATAATGAAAATCATCGCAGCTTCTTTGACGATGCTGCTTCTGGCAACCATGCCGGCAAAGGCCGACGGCGAAGGCATCCATCGTCTGGCTCTGCAAATCAGCGACAACAACGCCCAGAAAATGACCACGGTTCTGAACGTGGCGGCGAATGTGACGCGCTATTATGAGGGTCAGGGCGAGGAAGTCGAGATCCGTATCGTTGCCTTCAACGCCGGTCTGCATATGTTGCGCACCGATACATCGCCGGTGCTGGAGCGCGTGCGCTCCTTTGGCCAGAGCATGCCGAACGTCAGCTTTGCCGCCTGCAACAACACTATCAAGGGCATGACCCGCAAGGAGGGCAAGGCACCCCCGATCACCGAATATGCCGAAGTGGTTCCGGCCGGCGTGATCGAGTTGATGCGCTTGCACGAGGCGGGCTGGACGATTATCCGTCCGTAAGATTTCCGAAAAGATTTGAAGGAGGGCGGGATTTTCCCGCCCTTTTTGTATGAAAGGCACAAAAAAAGCGGCGCCTGTGTGAAACAGCCCCGTTCTGGTGCGGAAATCTCGGGGGAGGCCTTGGCCTCTGGCGATCGGGGAATTCGGGTCGGAATCCACCTGTATTTAGAGCTTACCGCGCCAAGGCCCGATCGTGAGCGTATTGCTGACATGTGCCGGTCGTGAATCGGCGCAATGATCGGGCGGGTTGGGCTTGCTGCGATATTGTCCGCAGCGGTTAAGGAAATATTC
>WFTU01000212.1 GCA_015485375.1 Paracoccaceae bacterium
GCAGGAGACCGAGGCCACGATGATCACGTCGTCGCGTTCCAGCAAGGCGCGGGTGGCGGAGTGGCGCATGCGGTCGATCTGCTCGTTTATCTGCGATTCTTTTTCGATGTAGGTGTCGGAACGGGGGACGTAGGCCTCGGGCTGGTAATAGTCGTAGAAGCTGACGAAGTATTCGACGGCGTTTTCGGGGAAGAAGGATTTCATCTCGCCGTAGAGCTGCGCCGCGAGGGTCTTGTTGGGGGCGAGGATGATTGCGGGGCGCTGCGTGGCCTCGATCACCTTGGCCATGGTGAAGGTTTTGCCGGTGCCGGTGGCGCCGAGTAGCACCTGGTTGCGGTCGCCGGAGGTAACCCCCTCGACAAGTTCCCTGATGGCGGTCGGCTGGTCGCCGGCCGGCTCGAATTCCGTGTGCATGACGATACGCTTGCCGCCTTCGAGTTTCGGGCGGTCCAGACGGTAGTGGGTAGAGTCGGTCATGCAGGTTTCCTGAGGGCGTGATAGGCGGCGGTTGCATAGATACCTAGCGCTATGGCGGTGGAAAGCAAGGCAATGGGCCAGTTGCTCTCGATCCAGTCGTAGCGTTTCCAGCCCTCGGTGGCGAGGATGGCGGTGATCAGCGGGGTGATCAGGAACAGCATGTGGCGGCCGGCCCGGCCTTTGGGCGGCAGGGTCAGGCCGGTGCCGGTGCTGCGACGGCGCAGGATGGCGATGGTGGGCAGGATGACGGCGGGCAGCACCAGATAGGCGGGGTTGAGGGTGGTCAGCATGCGGGCGGCCCACATCAGGGTGGTGAGCGCCGCGAGGATAACCAGTTCGCGGCGTTTATAGGGATAGTGCTGTGGCAGGTGGTCCAGCGCGATATTGGCGAACGGAACCGCGAGGCCAAGCCCTACCAGATAGGCGTAGGTGAGTTCGTCGGGAGGCATGGTCCCGCGTTCGATCACCCAGAACTGCGCCCAGAGGCCGAACGAGAGGCCAAGGGCGACCAGCAGCAGGATCTGGCGCGAGAGACGCCAGTGCGCGCTGTTGCGGACCACGGCGAAGACCAGAACGGCGGAGATCAGCGCGTGCCATGACATGGCGGTAAAGGGGATGGTGAACGGCAGGGCACCGTAGACGGTTGTGACCACCACGCCCTCGATAATCCAGCCGAAGATGGAGCCGAGCAGGAACAGGCTGACCCAGCCGCGCACACCCAGCCATGCGCCGAGTGCGAGGCAGACATAGCTGGTGTAGGCGTAGAACAGCCATGTCAGCGGGATCTCGAAAGGCTGGAGCGCCTGCTCGGGGGTGGCGTAGAACAGCATTTCCGAAGCAACGGTCATGATCGCGCCGACGGCCAGCGCGATGGCTATTCTGGTGATCCATGAATCGGCGGTGGTCATTGCGTATTCCCCCTTTGTTCTATTGTCGCAGGTCGGGGCGAAAATGCAAGGTTAACAGGGGGTAAACACTTTAGGTTGTGTTTTATTGTATTTTTGCAATTTATTGGTATTTTTCTATTGCAATTGCCCGACGACTCGCCTTAAGGTTTATCTGCAAGCAGCAAGTGGCCGCCAGTTGGATACGAAACAACCAACCCCACCCCTCGCTCCCTTCGTGTCGGACTGGCGGCTGACTGCTTGAAATCCCCCTTTCCTGTCAAAGCCGCGCTTGCGCTTCGCTGCCGGATTGGCGATAAACAGGCAGGTTAGACTCACAGAGGTTCCCGATATGTTGGCTCGCATTTATCAACCCGCCCGCAATGCCATGCAGTCCGGTCAGGCAAAGACCAGACACTGGGTGCTGGAATTCGAACCCGAGGACGCGCGCGATCTGGACCCGCTGATGGGCTGGACCAGCTCCGACGACATGAACAGCCAGGTGCGGATGCGGTTCGACAGTCAGGAAGCGGCCGTGGAATTCGCCGAGGCCCACGGCATTCCCTATCAGTTGCAAAAGGCGCACAAACGCAAGCCGAATGTTCGTGCGGCAGGTTACGGCGAGAACTTCGCCGCCAACCGCAAGACGGTCTGGACGCACTAGGGCCGATACCGGCATACGCGGCACCGGCCCGAATTGTCGCTACTTTTTATATTTGTATTTCAATGCCTTGACGAGCGGCTGTAGCTGCTCTTCGTATTTGCGCCAACGTTCGACAGAACTGGAGTAAACCGGTTTGCGCACCTGCGCGACACTGGCGGTTTTGACCGGACGGCTGGAGTTGTAGAACGCCAGACACTGGTCGTCCCACTCCAGATCACAATGGGAAATCAGGCGTTTGGCCTGTTTTTCCGTATCGGCAACTGTGTCCTCGTAGACGGCGTCGATCAGAACACCCTTCGGCAAAACCTTGTGCCAGTGCTTCATCAGGTCTTCATACATCAGGTAGTAGCGGCCGAGTTCTTCGAGATCGTAACTGTGGGACATGTCGTCCTTGAACAACTTGGTATAGGCCGAGAGGCAGGTATCAACCGGATTACGCTTGGTGTGGATAAACTTGGCCTTCGGGAAAATCGTGTAGAGCAGGCCGACAAAGTAGTAGTTTGTCAGCAGCTTGTCGGTTATGCGGCTTTCGCCGTTCGACTGCTCGGTCACGAAATCAAGGTAGTTTTGTCCGACGGAGCGGAAATGGTTTTCACTCATTTTCCCGACCAGCGCCGGATAGCGCGGCAGGGCGGGGAAACGGCCTCGCAAGCCGTTCAGGGACTGGCTGAAGGTTTTGATCTCGCCGGCACCGTAAACGTCCGGATGGGATGAAATGATCTGCTCGGCCAGCGTGCTGCCGGAACGCGGCATACCAAGAACGAACACCGGTTTTTCGGTGTCCAGCCCCTCGAACGGCAGGTTCTTGAAGTAATCGGCGTTGAAGGTTTCCTTGATGCTGGCGAAGAAGCTGGCGACTTCCTCCTCGTTATAGTCCAGTTGCGCGCGCTTCATTCTGGCGCCGGTCTGGATATGTTCAAAGGCCTCCTCGTAGCGGCCGACGTCTCCGAGCGCCTTGCCGATGGCGAAGTGCATGCCCATGTACCGTTCGGAATCGGGGTTTTCGGCCTCCACGAGGATATTTTCCATATTCTCGAGCAGGTCGGGCCGTTCGTCGAATTTTATCAGGTCGGCAATGTTGGAGTAGGCGCCGAAAGCCTTGGGATTTTTCTCCAGCGTATGTTCGAACTGCGTACGCGCATCGTCCATGCGGCCGATCGATTTCAGGGCGATACCATAGAAATTGCGCGCTTCGACGTTGTCGGGATCCAGTTCAATCGCTTTTTCGAAATTCCGGATGGCGTCATCATACATATCCAGATCGTGGCTGATCTGGCCGAGAACCGTGAAGGCCTCGATGCTTTCGGGCTCGTCCTGAAGGGCCATCTGGCAGGCCTGCTGCGCCTGGTCGTGATTGCCCTTGCGCAACTGCACGCGCGCGACGGTCAACAGGATCGGAACGGTTTTGACACCGGCCTTCAGGCCATCGTCCAGAACCCGCAGCGCCTCGTCCAGATTGTCACGGGACATGAACAGGGTGGCAAGATTGTTGATCGCTTCGGCATAGGTGCGGTTCAAGGAGAGGGCCTTGCGATAGCAGAATTCGGCTTCCTCGTAGCGCTCGTCGGCGCGCAGGGCCGAGCCCATGTTATTGTAGGCTTCCGGATAGGCCTCGCGCAGTTCCACGGCGCGTTCATATTCCGCCATTGCCTCGTCATTGCGTTTCAGAGCACGCAACGCGTTGCCGAGGTTATTGTGGACTTCGGGATAGTCCGGCAGCAGTTCGATACACTGTTCGTACTTTTTCACCGCTTCCTCGAAATCGCCGCGGTCAAAACACAGGATACCGTAGTTGTTGTAAGCCTGTGGGTATTTCGGATCCAGCTCGTTGGCTTTTCTGAAGGCTTGTTCGGCCTCGTCCAGATTGCCGGCGTTGCGCTCCAACTCTCCGAGGTTGGAATAGTAGTGTGCGGTCGGGTTGAGTGAAATCGCGTTTTGTAGGCCCTTGCGCGCCTCGTCTTCCTTTTTCATTGCCAGAAGGATCACGCCCATCATGGCATGGGCCTCGGCCAGACGCGGGCGCTGTTTGATCACCTGAAGGCAAAGCTTGTGCGCCTGCGGAATGCGCCCCTTGGTATAGAGATCGGCAATCTGGTTTAGGACGACCTGAACCGGAACCGGTTTTACATTTTCACCTTGCGGCGCTTTACCGGCCTGCGGGTTACCCTTTGCCTTTTTGCTCATTCTGTCTGTCTCCTGCCCTCGGGGCTTCAGTATGCCGGTGTTTGGCAACCGGCGATAGCGTCAATTTCTGATGCGGGCTCTATTCCTTGCCGTCATTCTGCTGGAAAAATGCGTAGGCATCGCTGAAACCGGTCAGGTCAAGCGACACCTTGACCCGGCCGCGGTTTATCAGCGTATAGATGACCTCGAGTGTGTCCTGTTTGATCATCGTATCCGACCAGGTATCGGCAAACTCGGTCACGCCCAGGCAAACTTGCCGGATACACTGGCGGAAGGGGATGATTGCCTTGTCGCCGTCAGGCAACCCCACGGAAATGTCCTGTGCCAGATTGACGTTGACCGGAGTGCGCAGGATCGCGCGTTCGACGCCGTCCGGTCCGGTTCCGACGGACCATGAAAAGGCGAATACGGCGCGCTGGCCGTCAGCCGCAGGTTTCTGGAAAGTTTGCGAAAGGGTGCAACGGTTGGCCTCTCCGTCCTTTTGCACGCAGTTTACCAGCCAGGCACCGAAAGTTTTCTGGATACGGGTTTCTGCCTGTGCACCTGTGGCGAGGGCCATCGCGATCAGGGCAACAGTGCCGAGATATGCCAGAGGGGAAAGTTTCATCTAAAGCTCCTGAATATACCGTATGTATTCCCGATGCTGCCTGCGAGGGATATCCTCCCCGTTCGGCGACGACCTTTACATCGGTTAACATACATCCGGTGTTGGTGTGTGAAAAGACCGGGGGGCGACATGAAAATCAATGGCGCCCCCCGTTTTCCCTGGTCATTCTCTATCAGAAGTCGATGGAGAACTTGCCGTAGACAGCGTGTTCCTGCTGGGTTGCCCCGAACTCGCCATCGTATCCGACCGAAATTGCCATGTTGCCGGATGTGTAGGCCGTCATACCGACGCCAACCATAAAGGTGCCGCCGTGTTCCGGCCCGAGGATGCTGAATGTATCACCCGTTACATCGTCGATGAAGGCCCCCTGGATCGATGTGGTGCCGGACAGGTTCGTCCGGTAGCCGACATTGAAGTTCGGCATTATCGTCGTGCCGTTCATATCGAACTCGCCGGCAAATTTCACGCCGACGATAGCGTCGATCTGGCTGGAACTGCCGCTCACCTGCAGGGCCGCCGAGGTCAGGCCGGTCTCTGTAACGTTGCCGATGTTGGCACTGTTGTATTCCACGCCGAGATAGGGCGTGTAGGATACGGAGTTGCGTTCCAGACGATACCCGACCTCGCCACGTGCCATCAGGGCATCGACACCGAAGGTGGCCTGATTGATGCCGGTAACAGCACCGACCGTAACCTGTCTGGTCACATCGGCATTCCAGGCACCATAGGCGGCTGCACCGCGGGCATAGAACGAGCCGTTATCATAATTGGCGTAGAGGCCCGCCTGATATCCGGCGCTCTGGCGCAGGGTGTTGCCGTTGTCGTAGTTCAACATGCCCGGACTGTAGGCCCCTCCGGCAATACCGACGGTAAAGTTGTTGGTCAGGCTGCGATCAAGACCGGCGAAGGTGCCCATGCTGGTATAGGAGTATCCGGCAGCATTGCCGTCACCGTTCTGCGTTCCGAACCCGACCTGAGCGTTGGCCCAGAAGGTTGTGCGGCCTGCTTCGGCGGTGCCCTTGCTGCTCATGCGCGGACCACCGGCTCCACCGGTCGGATCGTCATAGCGCCAGTCAACCGCGTTGTTGAGCAACCTGAAGCTACCCAGTGCGCCCTGCAGGGAATCTGCGTATTCGACGCCGGAAATACTGTCGAGTGCGGCCTGATACTCAGGTCCCGTAAGGCCGAACAGTTCGTTGACCATGCCGTCGAAGGGGCTGGGATTGGCGTCGCCGTAAGTTGCCTCGATTGCCGCAGCCACTGCAGACTGGTTTGGCGTCAGATTGGCAACGCTGCTGAAGGCAACGCGGGTCAGCGTCAGGTCGACGGTGTCCCCATCGTAAACAACCGCAAGATCAAGCAACGGGGTGTTGACCATCTCGACACTGAAGGTGCCGGTACGGCCTGCGCCGAACGAGGCATCGATAACATCGAGATAGGACTGTGTCGACGCGTATGTGCCTGCAACCGCCGAGACGTAAATGGTTCCGTCGAGCGCGGCCGAATTGGCGTTGATCGAGGATGCGATCCCGCCATCGTCGATCTGGATACCGATGGTGCCGTCGGACTGGACGGTGAAGCTGTCGATGTTGACCTCGGCGGCGGTTGTGTAGCTCTGGTTATTGGCCAGCATCAGCGTGCCACTGCCAAAGATATCGAGCGTCCCTTCACGGAGCGTGTCGGGGTTAACCATACCGTCGAACAGGGTGAGCCCGTTCGAAACCTCGATCATGTCTCCGGCAGCGATCTCGATGTTGCCGAAGATGTCGCCGTCCATCGCATTGCCCTGAAGCTCGACGAGAACGTTATAGGCTGCGCCTTCGGTCTCGATAGCGTTGGCCCTGATCGGAAGACCGCCGGTATTGACAACGGCTCTTATCCGGCCACCGTCGTTGCGGAAGGTCGCTGTGCCGGTGCCACCACCCGAGAAGTTGTCGAACTTGACGCCTGTGGCATTTCCGCCTGCGAAACTGTTGAGCGCTACGGAAATCAGCCCCGAGTTGACAAGCGTCGCTTGCAGGTCGTCGACAGAAGCATGGATGCCGATGGCCGAAGAGATGGCCGTAAAGGAGGCGAGCGCCGAGGCAGTTACCTCGATGGTGCCCGCATTTTCGAAACTTCCGGTAAAGGCCGGACCGGAGAGTTTGACACCTTCGGCATTTGCAGAAGCAAAGACGAGCGAATCCGCATTCGCGAATACACCCATGTATCCGGTGTTGTTAAAGCCCAGGTTCGCAGCATTCCCGGCGCCCGGTGCAACAGTGTACCCTGTCGCGCTCGCGGTGGCGAAACTCGTGCTGGCCGAAGCCTCGGCAGAGGCAACAAAAGTGCCGCTATTGGCAAAATTGAAATCGGCCACGGCCCCGGCGGGCGCACCCGAGAAGCCTTGTGCAAGACCCTTGATCGATGCCGAGCCATTAGAGCTGCCGTTCGCGCCGACAGTCATGAGAACCTGACCACTGTTTTCAAAGGACGCTACCGCATTCCCCCCCGCACCTGCGAGAACCCGCTGGGACACAGCACCCACCGAAACGCTGGCCATGCCCAAAGAAGCTTCGGCCGTCGCCAGACCGGAGATCACGAGACGATCATTGTTGACGATAGAGGCCCGTGCGCTGTCGATACCGCTGGCATCCTGCATGATCGGGTTTGCAATTTTCACGGTCGCGTTCGCGGTCGCCCCTGACGGGTTCACAACACTTCCCGTTGCAGAAGATTTGATACGGATAGACCCGTCGTTGATCATGGAAACACTTGCCGCCTCGGCAGAACTTGCCTGCTGGTAGATGGCCGCCACAGAGGTCCAGCTTGTGGTCGTTGTCCCGATCTGTGCATTTACATTCGCACTCAACTCGGCTTGCGCGTCGGCGACGGACAGGATGTCAATTTTACCTGTGTTCGTCAGGCTGGCCGAGGCAACACTTCCGGCATCTCCGGCACCGCTGGCACCTTGATAAACCGCATTGCTATTGAGAATATTTACGTCAACCAGCGAAGATCGCGCCCGGGCGATAGCACTCGCCTCGATGACAAGGTCGCCACTGTTGGTAACCGTCACCCTGTTTTCCAGGGCGGCGAAAGCATACTGCGCAACCCCACCCCGCTGCTCGGCTCTGGCAGTTGCATAGGGGCTCGCGGCCGAAGCATCGGCCACCGCACCGAAATACAGCGAATTACTGTTGTCGAGGGTTGCGCTTGCGAGATTTCCACCGCCGCCCCAACTACCTGCCCGCTGGATAACACCTTGAAATTGCTTGGCAAAGGCATAGGCCCCATTCTCTGCGGTGGCTTTTGCATCCGCAAGCATCCGCATTGTGCCGCTATTGTTAATCTCAACTGTCATCTCGTCGGCGAGTTCGGCTCTTTGAGAGACTACCGTTGTGGAAACGGAGGCTCCGGCATAGACATCGGTCAGACCTTTGGCTATCGCCCTGGCATCCAGCCCAAACGTTCCGGAATTGTCCAGCGTAACACTGGCCACAGCTCCATCTCCGGCCCGTTGGCTGAACGCAGGGTCGTCGTCATGCAGCTCGGCCAAGGCATTCACGTTCATTTCTCCCGACGCATTTGCATTCATCTGTACGACAAGGGTACCGCTGTTGCTAACATCGGCCCTTGCGACATCGGAAGCGGAAACGTACTGGTCGAAGACAGAAGTGAAGGTGACTGACGCATCCACGTAATCCCCGCCCACCGCAGAAGCCGTGCCCCGGACCAAAATCGCGCCGGTATTATCAAAAAACGCCCGGCCGGTGCCGGTGATGTTGTTGGTGTTTTGTCGGAAAGTATCAGACATTTGCGCCGAGACATCGACACTATTCGGTGTGCTCAACGAAGAACCGCCCGCGAAAGCAAAGGCGCGGATATCCAGAAGGTTACTGTTTGTCAGCGTAACCGTACCCGTTTCGGCATTTGCGGCAGTCTGGCTAATAGCATCACTGACACTTGCTGTAGCTTCGAGCGAATGA
>WFTU01000213.1 GCA_015485375.1 Paracoccaceae bacterium
CCCCGATCGCGGCCTTGGACAACAGGTTCCAGTGTTTATAGAGCGTGACCGGTTGCAGGCTCGCCTGCTGGATATAGAGTTCCAGATGATCCTGTAGGTTCTGCCCGACGCCCGCACGATCTGCCAGAACCGCAATCCCGTTTTCGCGCAACTGCGCTGCCGGACCGATGCCCGACAGCAACAGGAGTTTGGGGGAATTGATCGACCCTGCCGCCAGCACCACCTCGCGCCGCGCACGGATCACTTCGACCTTGCCGCCGCGCTCGACCTCGACGCCCACGGTGCGGCTGTCCTCGATCACCACACGGCGAGCGAAAGCGCGGGTCAGGCTTGCATTCGGGCGTTTCAGAGCAGGGCGCAGATAGGCATTCGCCGCCGACCACCGCCGCCCGCGCCAGACGGTTTGTTCCATCGGGCCGAAGCCCTCCTGTTGTTCGCCGTTATAGTCGCCGGTCAGCGGGTAGCCCGCCTGCCGCCCCGCCTCGACAAAGGCCGGATGCAGCGGGTTTTGCCGTGGGCCGCGTGTCACATGCAGCGGGCCGTTGTTGCCGCGCCATGCCGGATCACCGCCATGCCCGCCGCCGTGCCAATGCTCCATACGTTTGAAATAGGGCAGAACATCGGCGTAGCTCCAACCCGCCGCGCCCTGTTCGGCCCAATGGTCGAAATCGCGCGCATGGCCGCGCACATAGACCATCCCGTTGATCGAGGACGACCCCCCGATCACCTTGCCGCGCGGCGTGGCCAGCCGTCGCCCGCCCAGATGCGGCTCCGGTTCGCTGCGATAGCCCCAGTCGTAGGTTTTCATGTTCATCGGGTAGGAAAGCGCGGCCGGCATCTGGATAAACGGCCCCGCGTCGGTGCCGCCGTGTTCGATCACCAGAACCGTGTTTTTGCCGTCTTCCGACAGCCGGTAAGCCAGCGCGCAGCCGGCAGAACCGGCCCCGACGATGATGAAATCGGCTGTCTTGGTCATATTGCATCCTGTTCGTTTCCGCCCCAGCAGGCACGGTTTCTGCCCGCCGGTCAACAGGATTAGCGACCAGACGGGCGCGGTTTGCGAAGCTGCCGGACATAACCACTAAACCGGTTTAGTGGTTATGTCCGCCCAAAAAAAATCAGAGCATCTCGATAGCGAGGGCAATGCCCTGACCGCCACCGATACACATTGTTATCAGACCTTTGCCTCCGCCGATACGTTCCAGTTCGTACATCGCCTTGATGGTCACCAGCGCGCCGGTCGCGCCGACCGGATGCCCCAGCGCAATCGCGCCGCCGTTCGGGTTCACGCGGGCCGGATCCAGCCCCAGAACCTTGTTGACCGCGCAGGCTTGTGCCGCGAACGCCTCGTTGCTTTCGATGGTGGCGAAATCGCCCGCCGACAGGCCGGTTTTCGCCAGCAACTTTTCCACCGCCGGAATGGGCCCGATGCCCATGACCTCGGGTCGCACACCGGCATGGGCATAGCCGAGTATGCGGGCTTTGGGTTTCAACCCCGCCTTCGCCGCCGCCTCTGCCGTTGCCAACACCACAGCCGCCGCCCCGTCATTGATGCCCGAGGCATTGCCCGCCGTCACTGTCCCGTCCTTGCGAAAGGCAGGGCGCAATCCGGCCAGTGCCTCGGCGCTTGTGGCCTTGGGGTGTTCGTCGGTGTCGAACGTCACCGTCTTGCGGCGCTGTTTCACCTCGATCGGCACGATCTGGGATTTGAAGTATCCGGCTTCGATCGCCGCCGCCGCGCGCTGCTGACTGCCAAGCGCAAACCCGTCCTGATCCTCGCGCGAGATGTCGTTTTCGTCCGCCACATTCTCCGCCGTGACACCCATATGCCCGGACCCGAACGGGCAGTTCAGCGTTGCCAGCAGCATATCGGTGGCGGTGAAATCGCCCATCTTCTGCCCCCAGCGTGCCTGCGGAATGATGTAGGGCGCGCGGCTCATGACCTCGGCCCCGCCGGCCACGGCGAAATCCGCATCGCCCAGCATCAGGGCTTGTGCTGCCGAAACAATCGCCTGCGCGCCCGATCCGCACAACCGGTTCACATTCATCGCCGGAACGCTGTCGGGGATACCCGCATTGATTGCCGCCACGCGGCTCAGATACATATCGCGCGGCTCGGTGTTGATGACATTGCCGAACACCACATGCCCGATCGCGGCCGGATCGACGCCGGAGCGCTCCAGCGCCGCGCGGGTCACATGCGCGGCCAGATCGACCGGCGCGACCCCCGCCAATGATCCGCCAAAGGTGCCGATAGCCGTGCGCGCACCGTCGAGAATTACGATTTCCTGGGTCATGGGGAGCCTCCGTCATTTGCGTTTCGCCTGACTGTGCCAGCCGCACCACCCCCGCGCAACCTTGACGCCGCGTTCAGGCGACGCGATCCGGATGCGCCGCCGCGATGGCGTCGATGCCCTCCAGCCGCTCCATGATCGTATTGATGCGGGGCATGTCCGACAGGTCCACCCCCCAGCGCCGCGCGTTATAGACCTGCGGCACCAGACAGATATCGGCCATGCCGATGTTGTCACCGTGGCAGAAATTGCCGGTGTCGGGATGGTCCAGCATTGCCTCGAACGCCGCCAGCCCCTTGGGGATAAACGCCTGCATCCAGCCCTGCATGGTGATCGCGCCGCCGGAGTTTTCGCTGGCAAACCTCGCCACCGACAGATTGCACACCGGATGGATTTCCATCGCAATCGCATAGGACAACGCCCGCACCCGCGCGCGACCAAGCGCATCGTCGGGCAGAAAACCGGCCCCGCGTGTTTCGTCCAGATACTCCAGTATCGCCAGCGATTGCGTCAGCACCTGCCCGTCAAGCTCCAGCGTCGGCACCAGCCCCTGTTTGTTGCGCGCAAGGTTTGCCGCGCCGCGATGCTCGCCCTCCAGAAGGTTGACCGGCACGCTGTCGTAATCCTCGCCCAGCAGATTGAGTGCAATCCGCAAACGATAGGCGGCGGAGGAGCGGAAATAGTCATAGAGAACCGTCATTTCGCCTCCAGCAACGTGTCGAAAATATCGTCCAGCGCCGCGCGTTGTTCCGGCGACAATACCGCCAGCACCCGCGCCTCGTATTCCCGCGCCATCGGCGCCAGCCGGTTCATCATCCGCTTACCTTTCGCCGTTAACGACAGTTCCACCAACCGTTTGTCCTGCGGATTGACCTTTTTCAATATCACCCCTGCCGCCTCCAGCCGGGTGGCGGCGCGGCTGACCTTGGATTTGTCCATATCGACCCGCTGGTAAATCTCGCGCACCGAGACTTTCCCTGCCATCGCCAGATGCACGATCACCCGCCATTCGGCCAGCGAGATGCCGAACTCCTTGCCGTATTCTTCGGCAAATCCCTTGGAGACCTTGGCCGACAGAACCGCCAGCCGGTAGGGGAAAAATTGATCGAGATCGAAGGCGTCCATGCTTGACTTCATTTCATTTGCAACGATATGTTCTTGCCAAACAAGCCACGAATCGCGCCGTTTGGCAAGAGGGATCGGCAAAAGGGGAAAACCATGACACGACAAGCCAGCTGGGTCGAAAGCGCCAATTCCGCCACGCATCCGTTTCCGCTCAACAACCTGCCCTATGGTGTGTTCAGCCGCAACGGAGACGATCCGGTTTGCGGCGTGGCCATCGGCGACATGGTGCTGGACCTGTCGGTGCTGGAGGCCGAAAACCTGATCCCGACAACCGAGGACGGACCCGTATTCGATCTGCCCTTCCTGAACGAATTCATGGAACTGGGGCAGGAGGCATGGGCCGAGCTGCGCGCCCGCCTGAGCGACCTGCTGGCCGAGGGCGGCGACGGTGCGCTGTCCGGCAATCCCGACCTGATCGAACGCGCACTGGTGCCTATGGAAGATGTCACCATGCACATGCCGTTCGTGGTGGCCGAATACACCGATTTCTACGCCGGCAAACAGCACGCCATCAACGTCGGCACCATGTTTCGCGGCGCGGAAAACGCCCTGCCGCCGAACTGGCTGCATATCCCGATCGGCTACAATGGCCGTGCCTCCAGCGTTGTGGTCTCCGGCACCGATCTGCACCGCCCGCTTGGCCAGTTGAAACCCCCGCACGAGGAAGTCCCGCATTTCGGCCCGTCGCGTCGCATGGATATCGAACTGGAACTCGGCGCGGTTGTCGGCACCGGCTCCATCCTTGGCGAGCCGATCACCACCTCCGGGGCGGACGAAATGATCTTCGGCTATGTCCTGCTGAACGACTGGTCCAGCCGCGACATTCAGGGATGGGAATACCAGCCCCTCGGCCCGTTTCAGGGCAAGGCCTTCGGCACCTCCATCAGCCCGTGGGTGGTGACCAAGGCGGCGCTGGAACCCTTCCGCTGCGAAACTCCGCCCCGCGAAAAGGAACTGCTGCCGTATTTGCAGGAAAGCAAACCGGGCCTCTATGATATCGAATTGGAAGTCACCATGCAGCCCGAGGGTGCGGATCGTGCCACCACCATTTGCCGCACCAACTACAACCGAATGTATTATTCCGCCGCGCAACAACTGACCCACCATGCGGTCGGCGGGTGCGAGATGACGACGGGGGATCTGCTTGGCTCCGGCACTATCTCCGGCCCCGAGAAAACGGAATTCGGCTCGCTTCTGGAACAAAGCTGGGGCGGGAAGGAACCCTTCACGCTCGACACCGGCGAGGAACGGACCTTCATCGAGGATTTCGACCGCCTGACCCTGAAAGGGCAGGCCAAAGGCGACGGATACACAATCGGATTTGGCGAATGCACGGGGCGGATTTTGCCCGCCGTGCAGGAACCGGACTGGAGCAAATGATGCGCATAGAGCGTATAGATCACATCCAGTTGGC
>WFTU01000214.1 GCA_015485375.1 Paracoccaceae bacterium
ATCAATACTCTGCGCGGTTATGATTTTGAGCGGATGCTGGGGGATCACGCCCCTGATGACCGCATTCTGATGGAGCCGATCGGCGTGGTCGGGTTGATTACCCCCTGGAACTGGCCGATGAATCAGGTGGTGCTGAAGGTGCTGCCGGCCATGGCGGCGGGCTGCACCATGGTGCTGAAACCCTCGGAAATCGCGCCGCTGTCCTCGATGCTGTTTGCCGAAATGGTGGATGCGGCGGGCTTTCCCGCCGGTGTGTTCAATCTGGTCAACGGCTACGGGGCGGGTGTGGGCAGCCAGCTTTCGGCCCATCCGGATGTGGACATGATCAGCTTCACCGGATCGACCCGCGCGGGCATTGCCATCACCAAAAACGCCGCCGACACGGTCAAACGTGTGGCGCTGGAACTGGGTGGCAAGGGGGCGAATATCATATTTGCCGATGCGGATGAAAAGGCGGTGGCCCGCGGGGTGCGTCAATGCATGGGCAATACCGGCCAGTCCTGCAATGCGCCGACCCGGATGCTGGTGCAGCGGGGCCGCTATGAGGCGGCGCTGGAGATCGCCGCCGATGTGGCGGGCCGCATTACCGTTGGCCCCTCTGACCGGAACGGCACCCATCTGGGACCGGTGGTGTCAGAGGTGCAATTTGACAAGATTCAAACACTGATACAGGCCGGCATTGATGAGGGCGCGCGGCTGCTGGTTGGCGGCCTTGGGCGGCCCGAAGGGCTGAACCGCGGCTATTTCGTGCGTCCAACCGTGTTCGCCGACGTGACGCCGGACATGACCATCGCACGCGAGGAGATTTTCGGGCCGGTGCTGTCGATCATTCCGTTCGAGGACGAGGAAGTGGCGCTCGCCATCGCCAATGACACGGTTTACGGCCTGACCGATTATGTGCAGACCGCCGATCCGGCCCGCGCGCGACGTCTGGCACGCCGCCTGCGGGCGGGCATGGTGGAAATCAACGGCAATTCGCGCGGTGCCGGTGCCCCGTTTGGCGGCACGCGCCAGTCAGGCAATGGCCGCGAGGGCGGGGTCTGGGGACTTGAGGAATTTCTGGAAGTGAAATCGGTGAGCGGGTGGACGGAATGAACGAAGACATCCGCTATTGTGACGGGGCGTTGCAGGTCGAGGGCGTCAACCTTGCCGATATCGCCGCCAGGGTTGGCACGCCGTTTTATGCCTATTCCGCCGCCGCAATCCAGCGCCGGTATAAAGCCTTTCATGACGCCTTTGCCGATCTGGACGCCCTGATCTGCTTTGCGCTCAAGGCGAACGGCAATCAGGCGGTGCTGACCCTTCTGGCACAGGCCGGTGCGGGGGCGGATGTGGTGTCGGAAGGCGAATTACGCCGGGCGTTGGCGGCAGGCATTGCGCCGGAAAAGATCGTGTTTTCCGGTGTCGGGAAGTCGGCGGAGGAAGTGGCCTTTGCGTTGGAAAAAGGCATCCTGTGCCTGAATGTTGAATCGCTTTCCGAGCTGCACATGATCTCTGAAATTGCCACCCGCATGGGGGTGACTGCGCGGCTTTCGGTGCGGATCAATCCGGACGTGGACCCGAAAACCCATGTCAAACTGACCACCGGCAAATCGGGCACCAAATTCGGCATTGCGTGGGACGAAGCGCTGGATTTCTTTGCCACCGCTGCGCAGCTTCCAAACGTTTCACTGACCGGCATCGACACCCATATCGGCAGCCAGATCACCAATCTGCCTGCCTTTGATGCGGCTTTCGGGCGGCTTGTCGAGCTTGTACAAACACTGCGCGCGGCGGGCCATGTGGTCGATCACATGGATCTGGGCGGCGGGCTGGGGGTTGCCTATGGCGACGGGGTTGATGAGGCCGCGCTTCTGGCCGAATACGCCGAAATCGTCCACCGGCATTTTGCCGGTCTGGGCTGCCGGATGCTGCTGGAGCCGGGGCGTTTCATCACCGCCAATGCGGGGGTGTTCGTGACCAAGGTACTGCATATGAAACCCACGGCGCAAAAGCATTATGTGGTGGTGGACGGCGCGATGAACGACCTGATCCGCCCCACCATGTATGACGCGCTTCACGAAGTTCTGCCCGTCATCCCCAGCGACGGGGCACCGGTCCTTTCCGATATCGTCGGTCCGGTTTGCGAACCGGGGGATTTTCTGGCCAAGGATCGCGCCCTTGCCTGCGGGCAAGGCGACCTGTTGGCGCTGATGGGGGCGGGCGCTTACGGCGCGGTGCTTTCCGGCACCTATAACGCGCGCCCGCTGGTGGCGGAAGTCATGGTGCATGGGGCGGATTGGGATGTGGTGCGCCCGCGCCAGAGCATCGAGGCATTGATTGCACAAGACACGGTGCCCGCATGGCTGAACGGAGGGGAAGATGGAAGCTTATGAATATATCGTCGTCGGGGGTGGCTCGGCGGGCATGGCGCTGGCGGCGCGGCTGTCGGCCGCCAAACGCAAGACCCTGCTGATCGAGGCCGGGCGCAAGAAGGGCAATCTGTTCAACTTCTGGCATGTGGATATGCCAGCAGCCTATGGCTATGCGTTCCTGAACCCCGCGATCAACTGGAAATACGAGGGCGAGCCGGAGCCGCACCTTAAAGGGCGGCGCATGTATCAGCCGCGTGGCAAGGTGCTGGGCGGCTCAAGCGCGATCAACGGCATGGGCTTTTTGCGGCCACACCCGGCCCTGTTTGACGCTTGGGTTCACGCGGGCGCGGCGGGCTGGGCATTTGGCGATGTCCTGCCCTATTTCAAGCGGCTGGAAACATGGCACGGCACGCCAAGCGACCTGCGCGGCACGGACGGGCCGGTGCATGTGGTCAAGGGGCCGATGGAATGCGACTATTACCCCGCTTTCCTTGAGGCCGGACAGCAGGCGGGCTTTGCGCTGAGCGACGATCTGAATGGCGCTGAACCTGAGGGCTTTGGCCATTTCCAGATGAATGTCGAAAACGGCACCCGCGCCTCGACCGCACATGCCTACATGAAACATGTGGTTGACCGCGACTGGCTGACCATCACCGACCACGCCCATGTGACGCGCGTCATCATCGAAAAAGGCAAGGCCACCGGTGTTGAATATCTGCGCGGCGGCAAAACGCATCTGGCGCGCGCCGAGGCTGAAATCATCCTGTCGGGCGGGGCCTTCAACACGCCGCAGATCCTGATGCTGTCGGGCATCGGCCCCGAGGATGAACTTGCGCAACATGGCATTGCCGTCAACACCGCGCTGGCGGGCGTGGGCCAAAACCTGCAGGACCACCCGATTCTTTACCCGAAACACCTCTCCAAACGAAAGGATTCACCGATCCGCTACCAGCGGCTCGACCGCAAGGGGCTGGTCGGGCTGCAATGGCTGCTGACCCGCTCTGGCAAGGGGGCGACGAACTACATGGAAGGCGCCGCGCTCTTGCGTGCGGGCGCGGATTCGCCCTATCCGGACATCGAATTCCAGTTCTGCCCGCTGGTCATCGACCATTCCGAAGGTGGTGCGCTGATGACCCACGGCTGGAGCAATTCCTGTGGTCCGGTGCGCGTGGAAGGCACCGGCTGGGTCAAGCTGCGCTCGGCCAACCCCACCGAAGCCCCGCGCATCCTGTGCAACTTTTTGTCGACCGAATACGACACCAACATGATGCACCGCGCCTTCGAGCTGAACCGCGAAGTGATGAACCAGCCTGCCATGCGCGCCCTGATGAAGGACGAAATCGAACCGGGATTTCAGGTCAGAACCCGCGCCGAGGTGCAGGCCTATATCGAGGAACACGTGGCCGGAGATTACCACCCCGTCGGCACCTGCAAGATCGGCGCGGACAGCGACCCGATGGCGGTGGTTGACAGCGCCCTCAGGGTGTTCGGGGTGGACGGGCTGCGCATCGCCGACGCCTCGGTCATGCCTGTGATCACCAATGCCAACACCAATTCGACCAGCATCATGATCGGCGAACGCGCCGCCGGTCTGCTGCTGGGCACAGGATAGAGGGTCGCTCCATGCTGCATTATCCCTGGATCGCCTATAGTGACGACATCGAAATCCGCCCCCTGTTCGATTGCCTGAAAGGCGATCCGTTCTTTGTCGACCTCTCGCCCAGCTCTCCCTATTTCCACGAGATCGACGTGCGCGAGCAGCCCCGCTTTCAGAGCGCCCTCGAACAGACGATGGCAGGGCGGTATTCCTGGGGCGTTTCTGCCTATCTCGAAAACCGCGAGATGCTGCTGGGAACGACGCCGCAGTTTTCGGGCGAAAAGCGGTTCTTTCACCTCGGGCTGGATGTCATCCTGCCCAAGGGAACCCCGGTGCGCGCGCCGCTAAGCGCCGTCGTGGCCGAAGCCGGGTACGAGGCGGGCGACGGCAATTACGGGGGTTATGTCCTGCTGCGCCACGAAAGCATGGCCTTTGCGCCGTTCTACACCCTTTACGGACATCTGGCCAAGGACAGGCTGCCAGCCGAGGGCCAACAGATCGAAGCCGGCGAGGCCTTTGCCCGTATCGGCGATTTTCACGAAAACGGGTATTGGTTCTTTCACGTCCATTTTCAGGTGATCACGCAGGCGGGCCTTGATGAGGGGTTCAAGCTCAAGGGCGACTGCACCGCCGAACAACTGACGCGGATAGATCACTGGTGCCCGTCCCCATTGCCGCTGTTTCGAAAATAGCCCACTTCATACCCGAAAAGGAAAACGACATGCCCAAGAAAATCACTCTGATCGGTGCCCCCTCCAGCATAGCCGCCCACGCGCCGGGGCAGGAAAAAACGCCCAAAATGCTACGCGAGGCGGGCCTGCTGGCCGATATGCAAGCGGCGGGGATCGAGGTGAAAGACACCGGCGACCTGCCGGGCTTTCGCTACCACGCGGATCCCGCCCACCCACGCGCGCGCAACGTGGCGCAAGTGGTGGAAAACGCCCGCAACGTGGCCGATGCTGTGGCCACGGCCATCAATAACGGCGAGACCTACCTGGTGCTGGGCGGCGATTGCACCAATGGCGTCGGGGCCATTGCCGGAGCTACCCGCAACACGGACCTGCGCGTGGGCGTGATCTATCTGGACATGCACGGCGACATGAACACGCCCGAAACGGTGGACAGCGGCGCGCTCGACTGGATGGGGGTGGCGCATATGCTCGGCATGGCCGGAACGGTGCCGGAATTTGCCAACATGGATGGCCGCAGCCCGATTCTGCAAAATGACCAGATCGTGTTTCTGGGCTGGGATTTCGCCGGCTCCAATTCCGACTCCGAGCGCGAAGCGATGATCCGGCGGCGCATGGAGGTGGTGTTTCTGGATGAATTGCAGGCCGACCCCGCCGCCGCCGCCCGCCGCGCGCTGGACCTGCTCGGCCCCGTTGACCGGCTGGTGGTGCATTTCGACGTGGACGTCATCGACTTTGCCGAATGCCCGCTGGGCGAAAACTATCGGCACGGCGAAGGCGCGACGCTGGCGCAGGCAACCGGAGCCCTCGCGGCGCTGGCGGCAACGGATGCCTTCGCCGGTGTCACCGTGGCGCAGCTCTACCCGGACCGTGGAGAAGAAAACATGGCCACACTGAAACGCTTCAGCGCGGCCCTCGCCCGGGCGATTGGCGGGTAACCCCCAAGTATCGCGCTGCTCCTTTCAACCGTATGTGATACGCCTCCTTTTTTTG
>WFTU01000215.1 GCA_015485375.1 Paracoccaceae bacterium
GCGCCAGCAGGGTCTTGCCGCAGCCCGTGGGGCCGACCAGCATGATGTTGGATTTCGCCAGTTCCACCTCGGGGTTTTCCGAGGCATGTTCGAGGCGTTTGTAGTGGTTATGCACCGCGACCGAGAGAACCTTTTTCGCCGTCGCCTGCCCGATAACATAGTCATCGAGAACCTTGCAGATGTCTTTCGGGGTCGGAACACCGTCGGTGGCCTTGACCAGATTGGTCTTGGTTTCCTCGCGGATGATGTCCATGCACAGCTCGACACATTCGTCGCAAATGAACACGGTCGGACCGGCAATCAGCTTGCGAACCTCGTGCTGGCTCTTGCCGCAGAACGAACAATAGAGCGTGTTCTTGGAGTCTTTACCGTCAGATTTGCTCATCAATGTCTCCTGACCCTGACATCATGTCGAGTCGTTTGCTGTATCCGGCCCCATTGGACCCCACCTTTTCCGGCAATTCAAGCCGGAACTGACTTGCCCGCCTATTCGCCGCTATCATCGTCGGCCGCGTGCCGCTCGACAATCTTGTCCACCAGACCCCAGTCGCGCGCCTCTTCGGCGGTCATGAAATTGTCGCGATCAAGCGCCTTTTCCACGGTTTCCAGATCCTGTCCGCAATGTTTGACGTAGATATTGTTCAAACGATCCCGCAGCTCCAGAATTTCCTTGGCGTGCAGCGCAATATCGGAGGCCTGCCCCTGGAAACCGCCGGAGGGCTGATGCACCATCACGCGGGAGTTCGGCAGGCTGAAACGCATGTCCTTTTCACCCGCAGCCAGAAGCAACGACCCCATCGAGGCCGCCTGCCCCACCACCAGCGTCGATACCGGCGGACGGATATACTGCATGGTGTCATAGATCGACAGGCCGGCGGAAACCACGCCGCCGGGCGAGTTGATATACATGGAGATTTCTTTTTTCGGATTTTCCGCTTCCAGAAACAGCAACTGCGCCACGATCAGCGTGGACATGCCGTCATGCACGGGACCGGACAGGAAGATGATCCGCTCTTTAAGCAGGCGCGAGAAGATATCGTAGGAACGCTCGCCGCGCGCTGTCTGCTCGACCACCATCGGGACGAGCGTGTTCATATATGTGTCAATCGGATCGTTCATGTCTTTGCCTCATTTCAGGTATCCGCGGAATATCGGACAACTCTTACGCAAAGGTTTAAATGTGCGCTCGAGGGTCTGCAAGGGCTGTTTGCAATATTGTCCGGAGCCAGCAAAAAGGGCGAACCCGAAGGTCCGCCCCGGTTTTTCCGCCTGTGGCAGAATTTATTCTTCGTCGAGTGCCTTGATAGCGGCTTCGAGGTCGTCTTTGGAGACTTCCTTGTCGCTCACATCGGCCAGTTCGATGATGTAATCGACAACCTTGTCTTCGTAGATCGGCGCGCGCAGCTGCTGCTGGGCCTGTTCGTTTTTCTGGATGAACTCGAAGAATTCGCGTTCCTGACCCGGATACTGGCTGGCCTGCTGGAACATGGCCTGCTGGATTTCCTGCTCGTTCACCTCGATGTTGTTTTTGTTGCCGATTTCCGCCAGCAATAGGCCGAGGCGCACGCGGCGCTCCGCCAGTTTCCGGTGTTCGTCGGTCACTTCGATATCGCCGTGATCATGGCCGGTATCTTCGGGGTGATCGTCGTGATAAAGCTGGTGCGCAATCGACTGCGCTTCGACTTCGACCAGCGAGGTCGGGAGGTCGAACTTCACCAGATCGTCCAGCTCGTCCATCAGCTTGCGTTTCAGAACCATGCGGGCGGCGCCCTTGTATTCGCCGGCTAGGCTCTCGCTGATCTGGGTTTTCAGGCCATCGAGGTCTTCGGCACCGTATTTGGTGGCCAGTTCGTCGTTCACTTCGGCCGGTTTCGGCTCACGTACTTCCTTGACCGTGCATTCGAACACGGCGTCTTTGCCGGCGAGGTTTTCCGCGCCGTATTCGGCGGGGAAGGTTACGTTGACATCGAGCGTGTCGCCTTCTTTCGCGCCGACCAGCTGATCCTCGAAACCCGGAATGAAGCTGTTGGAGCCAAGCACCAGCGGGTAATCATCGCCAGCGCCGCCTTCAAAGGCTTCGCCGCCGACCTTGCCGACGAAGTCGATCACAACCTGATCGCCTTCTTTGGCTTTCGAGCCTTTGCGGCGTTTTTCGAAATTCTGCGACTGCGCGGCGAGGTTTTCCAGCGCCTCGTTGACGGATTCATCGTCAACAACCGTTACCAGACGTTCGAGTTTCAGCTTGGAGAAATCCGGCTCCGGAATATCGGGAAGGCACTCGTAAGAAACGGAAACGGCCACATCGTCGCCCTCTTTCCATTCGTCGTTGGTCATTTTGACCTCGGGCTGCATGGTCGGACGGTCACCGGATTTTTCGAAATGCTCCTGCAGGGCGGTGTCGATGCTTTCCTGCATGGCTTCGCCCAGAACGGACTGGCCGAACATTTTCTTCATCAGGGCGAGCGGCGCATGGCCTTTGCGGAAACCCTTCATCTGGAAATCGGCACGCGCCGCTTCCAGTTTTTCGTTTACTTTGGCGTCCAGTTCCTCGGCGGTGATGATCATGTCATACGCGCGCTTGAGGCCTTCGTTCTGGGTTTCGGTGACCTTCATGTCATTTCCTCGTTTCAAATTTCTCGCCCCCGAAGGGCTGGTACGGATGGAGGGACTTGAACCCCCACGCCTCGCGGCACCAGAACCTAAATCTGGCGTGTCTACCAATTCCACCACATCCGCAAAAACCGGTGCCTTGCGACATCGGCACAATTCCGGCGTCTCATAACAGAGGATTTTACGGGTTGCGAGGGAAAAATGCGTCCCTACAGCCCTAAATCCCGAAACACGGAGGGGAGCCGTTCGGGGATGTCCTCGGCGATCAGGCCCGGGCCGAAATTCCGCGCGCATTCAACGTGCAGCCACGCGGCGGTTCCGGCGGCGGAGAACGGGTCGAGACCGCGCGCCAATAGTCCGGCGATAAACCCTGCCAGCACATCACCCGATCCGGCTGTCGCCAGCCACGGAGCAGCGCGGCCGGTGCCCGCTTCCACCACGCGGCCGTCGGGCGCGGCGATTACGGTATCGCTCCCTTTGAACAACACTGTGCAACCCGCGCGTTTTGCGGCCTCGGCGGTCGCCGTAGTTTTTGCGAACTCTCCCGCAGACAGTCGCGCATGGATGTCGGGAAACATCCGGCGAAATTCCCCTGCGTGCGGGGTCAGGACGATGTTCTCGTGCAGCCGTCCGATCAGTTGTGACGACAAGGCGTCGGCATCGAGAACCAGCGCGCGGCCAGAGGCCAGCGCGACGCTGATTACCCCCTCGGCCCTGTCGTCCCTGCCAAGCGCGGGCCCAAGGCAAAGCGTGTTGATCCGGTCATCCTGCAACACGGTCTGTAATGCGAAAGCGTCTTCGATGGGCGTGAGCATAACCGCATCAAGTTGCGCGGCATTCTCCGTCATGGCCTCTTGCGGGCAACCGACAGTGACCAGCCCGGCCCCGATGCGCAAGGCTCCGCGTGCGGCCAGTCTGGCGGCACCCGTGCGCCCTGCGGGGCCGGAAAGCACCAGCGCATGGCCATAGCTGTATTTGTGCGCCGCGCCCGTTTTACGCAATACATCGGCCATCTCTTCCCTGTTCATAGACCAATCCCCTTGACCACCAGTTTTCCGCAAATTTCTTTACCCTCGCCCATGAGCTGGCCGACCTTTGGCGCATGGAATGTTACCGTCAACATAACCCGCGGTGCGCGCAACCCGTGATCCGGCATATCGCCCAATACCGCGCCTGTATCCGCATCCAGACCGGAGGGAACATCAATGGCCACTGTTCGCGTCAACCCTTCCAATGTGCCGTCCGGTTGTCCGATCTCCGCGACGTCTATCGCGTCGTCGATCAGCCAGAACCACTCCCACAGGCAGGGATCCTCGACCGGACGGGTAAGCCCGATACCGAACACCGCGTCGATCAGCACATCGACCGGTCCGCTGTCTTGCGGCATATTTTTTCCACAGGCTGGCAAGACTGCGCCAATTTCACGCCAACGGTCATGGTTTGTCCGCGCATCCGGCGGCAGCTTGTCCGCCTGACCGTAAAGGAACACCGATACATCCCAACCACGTTGCTTAAGCAGCCGTGCAACGACGAACCCGTCGCCGCCGTTGTTCCCCGGACCGCATAGGACCCCGGCCTTTCGCGGCAGTTTCGCCAGTTCCGGCCATGTTTCCAAGATAGCCTCGACAACGCCCCTGCCCGCCCGCTCCATCAGTTCCAGACCGGTGACCTCGCCGGAGTCGATCGCGGCGTTTTCAAGCGCACGCATCTGTGCAGACGTAACGGGTTCAGGCATCGGCTTCTCAACCTGTCTAGAATTCAACCACATTGCCTAATAAATAGGCAATTTCTCGGGAAACGTCATCACGCCGTGTCCGATGAAATCGTAACGAATTGAAACCGTCCTGCACAGGTGTTTTCTGTATCGGGAAATCACAGGAGCATCGACATGAAGAAAATCGAAGCCATTATCAAACCTTTCAAGCTCGACGAGGTCAAAGAGGCCTTGCAGGATGTCGGCGTACAGGGGCTGAGCGTGATCGAAGCCAAGGGCTTCGGTCGCCAGAAGGGCCACACGGAGCTGTACCGCGGTGCGGAATACGTCGTGGACTTCCTGCCCAAAGTAAAAATCGAGGTGGTTCTGAGCGACGATCAGGTCGACAGCGCCATCGAGGCCATCATCGGCGCGGCCAAAACCGGTAAAATCGGGGACGGGAAAATCTTCGTCTCCACCATTGAGCGCGCCATCCGTATCAGAACCGAAGAAGACGGCGAAGACGCCCTTTAAATATAAGGAAAACGACCATGAGTGAATCCATTCAGCATGTTCTCGACATGATCAAGGATAACGACATCGAGTATGTCGATATCCGTTTCACCGACCCGCGCGGCAAGCTGCAGCACGTGACCATCATCAACGACGAGGTCGACGCCGATTTCCTCGAAGAGGGCTTCATGTTCGACGGCTCCTCCATCGCCGGCTGGAAAAGCATCGATGAATCCGACATGAAACTGATGCCGGATTGCGACTCCGCCTACATCGACCCGTTCTATGCGGAAAAAACCCTGTGTCTGCACTGCTCCATTGTCGAGCCGGACACCGGTGAACCCTATGCCCGCGACCCGCGCTCCACCGCCGAAAAAGCCGAGGCCTATCTGAAAGCCTCCGGTATCGGTGACACGGCCTATTTCGGTCCGGAAGCAGAGTTCTTCCTGTTTGACGACGTGCGTTTCTCCAACTCGATCAACAAGGTATCTTACGAAGTTGATGCAGCGGACGCTTCGTGGAACACTGACACCGAGTATGAAATGGGCAACATGGGCCATCGTCCGGGCGTCAAGGGCGGTTACTTCCCCGTGAACCCGACCGACGCGGCACAGGACATCCGTTCCGAGATGCTCTCGACCATGAAGCGCCTCGGCATGCATGTTGACAAACACCACCACGAGGTTGCGTCCTGCCAGCACGAACTGGGTCTGGTTTTCGGCACGCTGGTCAAACAGGCCGACGATCTGCAGAAATACAAATATGTCATCCACAACGTAGCGCACGCCTACGGCAAATCGGCAACCTTCATGCCGAAACCGATTGCAGGCGACAACGGCACCGGTATGCACGTGAACATGTCGATCTGGAAAGACGGCAAACCGCTGTTCGCCGGCGACAAATACGCCGACCTCAGTCAGGAAGCCCTGTATTTCATCGGTGGTATCCTGAAACACGCCAAGGCGCTCAACGCTTTCACCAACCCTTCCACCAACAGCTACAAACGCCTGATCCCGGGCTTTGAAGCGCCGGTTCTGCGTGCCTACTCCGCACGCAACCGTTCGGGTTGTGTCCGTATCCCGTGGGCCGAAAGCCCGAAGGCAAAACGTGTCGAGGCCCGTTTCCCCGATCCGGCTGCCAACCCCTACCTGTGCTTCTCGGCTCTGCTGATGGCCGGTCTCGACGGTATCAAGAACAAGATCGATCCGGGCGAAGCCTCCGACAAGGATCTCTACGATCTGCCGCCCGAAGAACTGGCCGGCATCCCGACCGTCTGTGCATCCCTGCGCGAAGCTCTGGAAGAACTGGAAAAAGACATGGACTTCCTGCTGGAAGGCAACGTCTTCACCAAGGACCAGATCGCAGGCTACATGGAGTTGAAATGGGACGAAGTCTACACCATGGAGCACACGCCGCATCCGGTTGAGTTCGGCATGTACTACTCCTGCTAATTACCCCGCCAGCACGACAAAGGGCCTCCGTTTTGGAGGCCCTTTTCTTTGGAATGCCAAAATATCAGTAGTCTTTGGTAACCCGCAGATAGGGTTTCAGAACTTTCAGGTCCGGATATTTGGCCTGCGCATCCTCGGTGGTCACATTGAGCGGCACAATCGCCTCGTCACCCGGGCGCCAGTTGGCCGGCAGCGCGACACCTTTGCCGTCGGCGGTTTGCAGCGCGTCGATCACGCGGATGATTTCGTCGAAGTTACGGCCGACATTCATCGGATAGGTCATGGTCAGCCGAACCTTGTTGTCCGGATCAATGATAAATACCGAGCGCACCGTTGCCGTGGTGCTGGCATCGGGGTGGATCATGTCATAGGCTTTCGCCACTTCCAGATCCGGATCGGCCACAATCGGGAAGTTCACTTCGGTATGCTGGGTTTCATCCACGTCCCCCACCCATTTCAGATGCTCCTCGACCGTATCGGTGGACAGGCCGAGCGGCTTGACGTTGCGCGCGGCGAAATCGGCGGCGTGTTTCGCGGTCATGCCCATTTCGGTGGTGCAGATCGGGGTGAAATCGGCCGGATGGCTGAAAAAGAACACCCAGGAGTCGCCGCTCCAGTCGTGCAGGGTGATTTTCCCTTGGGTGGTGTCTGCTGTGAAATTCGGGGCGGTATCGCCAAGATGCAAGGACATGATGTCTCTCCTGTTAAATGAAATTATCTATGATAAAGTTAGAACCATTCTAAAGAATGTAAAGGCACCTGCGACATTCTGTCAATGCGGCGAATGCAGGCGTTCGAGTTCCACCCGTTCATCAGCGTTCAGGTTTTCAAGAGCAACCACATACGTATGGATGCCGAACACCACCGCGCCGGATTGCGGCAACTTGCGCAAGGTTTGGCGTTCAACGCGCACAAACCCCGCGCCCTTCGTTTTCATCCGAAGCTCTCCCTCGCGGCGGGGCTGGTGTAGGTCAGGATCGTCATAAAGCAGAAAATTCGCTCGCCACAGCGGCTGTTCGGGCCGGATCGCCATAAACATCCTCCCTACCCGTCTGGCCATGTCGGCATCGTATTCCTCCACGGTTCCATGAATACCGACCAGCCCGCGGCGGAATTTCTCGTCAAGCGTCCAGCTGGCGGGAAAGCACAGCACGGCGGCGGTAAGGGCAAACTCCTCCCGTTCTTCGAGGATCAACAGGTCCTCCTGAACCAGACGGGCCGCGGCAACGATCGGATCGTCAGCGGCTATTTCGACAGATACACCATCCGGCCGGACAACGCGGCTTTCGCTGACGTCATAACCTTCGCCCAGTTCCGCCAGCACCAGTTCCAGCAACTCCTGCCGGGCAGATCGGCTGTCAGGGTTCGCACGGAACACCTCCCGACGTTGCGTCGCGAGCAGGTGGTCGCGGTAGGCCATCTGTTCGGCAAACACCTCGTCGCGCAACAACCATTCGCCAGCCGGAACCGGCTGGATACCCGGCAAACGGCGGGTTTTCTCGGCCATCCAGGGAGTAAACGGCAGCTTTTTCTGACAAATTCTGGAAAAATCATTCATGGTGCAGCCCGTTTTTCCATCTTCCGGCCACACGTCCCAAATGGCAAGCCCTGCCAAAGCGATCATAAACCTTCACGTTACTGTAATTCCCCACCCATCGGCTTGCGCTTTGTCGCACAGCCCCTAAATTCAGGGAAACGACAAAGGATTCCCCATGCCGAGCGAAAAACTCACTTTCAAGGGCCACGCGGGCGACGAGCTTGCCGCCCTGTTCGACAAACCCGACGGACCGATCCTCGCCACCGCGATTTTCGCACATTGTTTCACCTGCTCCAAGGATATTCTGGCCGCCAAACGCATCTCGCAACGGCTTGCTTCGGTCGGCATCGGTGTTTTGCGTTTCGACTTTACCGGTCTTGGCCATTCGGAGGGCGAGTTTGCCAATACGAATTTCACCTCCAACGTCGAGGATTTGAAACTCGCCGCCGACCATTTGGCCTCGATTGGTCACCCTGTCGGCCTGCTGATTGGCCACTCCCTTGGCGGGGCTGCTATCCTGAAGGTCGCCAGGGAAATCGACAGCGCCAAGGCGGTCGTCACTATCGGCGCGCCGTCCGACCCTGCCCATGTCGCCGCAAACTTCGGCTGTCACCTTGACGAGATCCGCGAGAAGGGAGAAGCCAGGGTCAGCCTCGCCGGACGCGGGTTTACCATCAGGAAAGAGTTCCTCGACGATATTTCCAGAGTCGAGCTGGAACCGGCCATTCACGACATGAAAAAGGCGCTGCTGATCCTGCATTCGCCCGTCGACCAGACCGTGGGTATCGACAATGCCGCCGAGATTTTCATGGCCGCCCGTCATCCCAAAAGTTTCATCACGCTCGACAATGCCGACCACCTGCTGACCAAACCAGCCGACGCCGAATACGCTGCCAATCTGATAGCCACATGGGCGAGTCGCTACCTGAACCTGCCCAAACCCGCTGCCCCGATCGGCGCGCCCGAAGGCATCGTGCGGGTATCCGAGGCAGATCCCGCGGGCTTCAAGCAGGACATCAGCGCCGGCCCCAAGCATCATCTGCTCGCCGACGAACCGGAGGCCTACGGCGGCGGCGACACCGGCCTTTCCCCCTATCAACTGGTTTCGGCCGGTCTTGGCGCCTGCACCTCGATGACCATCCGTATGTATGCGCGGCGCAAGAAGTGGCCGCTGGAACATGTCAGTGTTGACGTCACACACGACAAAATCCACGCAACCGACTGCGATCACTGCGCAGGTGGCGACCACAAGATCGACCAGTTCCGCCGCGTCATCACGCTGGAGGGCGAACTGGACGACGCACAGATTGAACGGCTGATGCAGGTCGCGGACCGCTGCCCGGTTCATCGCACGCTGGAAGGCGAAATCGAGATTGTGACAACGCGGGCCTAGTGGCCGTCAGGCGGGAAATGTCTTCCTGTCATGAAACATTCATCCACTTGCCAAATTTTCGCCACATTCTTCCTTCGATATACCCACAAGTGTATTTCACGTGGATGATTCGCCGAACATCGCGCCTTGAATATACCAACGTGATGTTAGAACCTGACGGAGCATGCTGTGAAAAAGTTAAGCGATTTTCGGAAAGACAAATCCGGGGCGATTTCCGTCCCGTACCTTATTATGCTGTTTGGCGTCCTGATGCTCCTGCCGTCGATCATGTCTCTCGTCTATCAGGGTGTTGCTAACGCCGCGAGCGAGATCAACGTATCGCTCAATACACGCGTTCCGATTACCGCCCGCTTCGGAAATATGATCGGAAACTGTGATCAGGGCAGCCCCGGTTATCCCGATAGCGGTGATGACGACGGAGATGGCGAAGACGATCACGACGACGATTATGACGGCGATGGCAACGACGATCACGATGGCAGCGATGACCGTGACGGTGATGGCAACGACGATCACGATAGCGATAGTGATCGCGACGGAGATGGCGAAGACGATCACGATAACAGCGACGACCGTGACGGTGACGGCGAAGATGATCACGATAGCGATCGCGACGACGACGGCAACGACGATCACGACGATGATCGTGATGGCGATGGCAACGACGATCACGACGGTAGCGATGACCGTGACGGTGATGGAAACGACGATCACGATAGCGATAGTGAACGCGATGGTGACAGCAAAGACGACAGCGACTCCAGCCAGGGCGGATGCGTTGGTGGCGGCACTGAAGGCGATAGCGATAGCAGCGATGGCGATGGCGAAAGCCACGATGATGGTGAAGATAGCCACGACGGCGATGAATCACATGGCGATCGTAGCGACGACTAAAGCTTTCACGCCAGTCACATAACCGAAACGAGGGCTTCCATCCGGAGGCCCTCGTTTTTTTAAGTTCGGCGGGAAACCGACGTCCGTTCCGGCGCGGCACGGGCCGACCCGGTCAGCTGTTTCTCCACATTTGTGCACACCAGATGGTATCCGCAATGTCGACCAAATTCTTCGTGTCATCACACTGGAAGGCGAAATCGAGATCGTGACAATACAGTCCTAATGTCCGTCAACGGTCGCGTAAAACGGTTTAAGGTCCTGAAACAGCGATTGCGCGTAGCCGATTGCCAGACATCCTCGCTGGAGACCGCGCGCGATCAGCTTCACACCTTTTTCCTCGTTCATCATCAAAACGAGGCTGCCGACGAGAAAATAGGCGAGGGAGTGGTAAGCCCACTTAACAGCCAAAAACAGATTATACAGCCGCCCCAATACCGGCCCCTTCAAGCGAATATTTATCCTGCCGAAGTTGTGCATATAGTGGATACTGCGTGCAGCTTTTGCTTTGAATGTCGCCCTCTCCGGCAGCACATCCTCCTCGCACGCGGCTTCCTGCACCCAGACAATATTCACACCCGCTTTGCGCAGCCGAAGGGCAAAATCCGTATCCTCGCCGCCGGACATGTTGAAAACTTCATCAAAGCGAAATCCCAATCCCTCTTTCGCAAGAACATCCCGTTTCACAAACAGGTTTCCTGTAGTGATGTTCCAAACCTGCGTGCCGGTTTCCACATGAATATTCACCGGACCCGGATACCATTTGGTTGCGTCGGGTGGATCATATCGCTGAACCGGCCCGGAAAAAACGCGCGCCTCGGAAAATCGTTGAACCGCGTCACACATTGCCAACAACCATCCCGGATCCACACGCTCGTCATCATCTATGAAACCAATCCAGTCCGCTCCGGTATCGAGCGCTCTCTCGATGACCGCATTCCGGGCAATTGCCAGTCCGGAACGCGGCTCGTGATGATATGCAATATCCAGCTCCCCGGAGAATTTTTCGACGACTTTGCCGGATAGGGTAAGCGGTCCGTTTTCCACGATCACGACCCGTAGGCTGCTATTTTCGGGTTTTCCCAGACCAGCCAGCGTTTCCAGCAGCGTCGCAAGCATTTTCGGGCGCTCCCTCGTACAAATTGCGACCACTATCAACAATTTCTCGCTTTTTATAGACACAAGGGTTACCACTTTGCTATGAAGGCGTAAGTAACTAATACCCACCCGAAGGAGATTACAATGATCAAAGTTATCCGCCTCGCTCTAGCAGGGGTGTTCGCATCCGGGGCAGCTATCGCGGGCACCACAGCCTATATGTCCCAATCGGCTCCGGTCGAAATGGGCGAATCTTCGGCAATGGCCGCAAGCGCAGCTTGGCTCATTCCGCTTATAGCCATGGCCCTCATTGTGCTGGCCGCGGGCGGATACCGCGGTTCCAACTACGAATAATCGCTTTCGCCAGGCAGGAAATACCGTTGACGCCGCGCCACCAGCGCGGCGTTTTCTGTTGGGCACAACATATTGTCGCCGCCCCCTCCTTTCTGCCATAATGTAGAGAACAACGAGCAGAACAGAATCGGGCACCTTATATGAGCAACGCTTCCGACAGCGACCTTTTTAACGACTCTCCATCCGACTATGACGCTTCCTCCATCGAGGTGCTCGAAGGGCTGGAACCGGTTCGCAAACGTCCCGGCATGTATATCGGTGGTACGGATGAACGCGCGCTGCATCATCTGGTGGCCGAGGTGCTGGACAACTCCATGGACGAGGCCGTCGCCGGTCATGCCAACCGGATCGAGGTGGAACTGCGTGCCGATTGCTCCGTGGCGATCACCGACAACGGACGCGGGATTCCGGTAGATCCGCATCCGAAATTTCCGGACAAATCCGCACTGGAGGTTATTCTTTGCACGCTGCACGCGGGCGGGAAGTTCGGTGGCAAGGCCTACCAGACGTCGGGCGGTTTGCATGGTGTCGGCGTGTCGGTGGTCAATGCCCTGTCCGATTTTGTCGAAGTCGAGGTTGCACGCAACAAGCAGCTTTACCGGCAGACATTCTCGCGCGGTATTCCGCAAGGGCCGGTGGAACAACTCGGAGCAGTCCAGAACCGGCGCGGCACCACGATCACCTTTCATCCGGATGCGGAGATATTCGGCGCAAAACTCCGGTTCAAACCCGCGCGTTTGCTGAAAATGGTGCGCTCCAAGGCCTATCTGTTTTCAGGCGTGGAAATACGCTGGAAATGTGCGCCCGAAGTTATCGGCGCCGGCGATGAAACCCCGACCAGCGCCACCTTCCATTTTCCCGGCGGACTGGCCGATTATCTGAACGAAACGCTCGAGGGGCAGGCCACATACGCCGACAAACCCTTTGCCGGAACTGTTGATTTTTCGGAACGTTTCGGTGGTGATACCGTCGGCAAGGTCGAGTGGGCGATCAACTGGACCCCTGCCCGTGATGGCTTTATCTCCTCCTACTGCAACACTGTTCCCACGCCCGAAGGCGGCACGCATGAAAGCGGGTTCTGGGCGGCCATCCTTAAAGGGATCCGCGCCTACGGCGAGCTGGTCAGCAATCGCAAGGCTGCGCAAATCACGCGGGAGGATCTGACGGCCGGCGGCTGCGCCATGATCTCGGTCTTCATTCGCGAGCCGGAGTTCGTTGGCCAGACCAAGGACCGGCTTGCCACAACAGAAGCGGCGCGGCTGGTGGAAAACGCCGTGCGCGACCATTTCGACAACTGGCTGGCGGCAGACACCAAATCGGCGGGCGCGATCCTTGATTATCTGGTGCTGCGCTCCGAGGAACGCCTGCGCCGGCGTGCCGAAAAGGAAACACAGCGCAAGTCGGCAACCAAGAAGCTGCGCCTGCCCGGCAAGCTTGCCGA
>WFTU01000216.1 GCA_015485375.1 Paracoccaceae bacterium
AAAAGGATGAGAGCGCCACCGTTGGCCAGAACGTAGTGATCGGCCTCTGGGTGCTCGCGCTTGGCGTTGTGCAGCCAGCGCGCGGCGCGCAGGAGGGTTTTGAACTTGGTTTCGCCCTCGATGGTCCCGGCGGCGACGGTCTCGCCGTCCGGGTAATGGGTTTCGACTTGAACGGTTGTCATTCCGAACGCCCCCATACCAACTGGTTGAAATCCTCGATGACGGTGTTCCCGCTGAAACCGCCGTAAACGATCAGCCCATCATCTTCACCATTGTCGCCGAACAATTCCTGCACGATCACCGGGCGCAGGAACATGCCATCCTTGAAGGCCTGAAAGGCGCGCAATTCGAACCGCCCATCGGGGTCGCTCATTTCCCAGATCGGGCGCAAGTTCACGCCCAAGTCCCTGATCTCATCTTTCCATTGCTGAATATTCATCTTCGTCTCCTCTGACTGTCGGCCTGTGCTGCTGCACCGCCTGCAACCCTTTTACTGCGCTAATAGCGCACTGTCAACCCATCAGGCGGAATGCCCAAAACCTTTCCTGCCATTCTTGTGCGACGACCGATAATCCGTCACGCGGAGGCGGTAGCACTCGGCCACCTCGTCTTTCGGCTCCCCGGATTCGCGAATATCCGCTGTCTTGATCTTCGAGATCGTGACGGACACAGTGCCCGGCGTGGTGTCGAGCGCCTTGGCGATGAGGTCGTCGCGCCAGCCAGCTGCGCGCATGGCGAGCATGGTCAGCGTTCGTTCGTCGGAGGCGCGGCCGCGTAGCACCTTGATCACCCCGCCTCGCTGAATTTGTCCACCTCGTCGCCCCAGACCGTCCATCCAGGGCGGCGTTGGCGCGAGAACAGTTCGACCGCCGGCCCTTCTGGGACCATCGCGCGGGCCATTTCGAACACCTCATCCGGCTTTCTGGAATGCTCCCGCGCCTGAGCCTCGATGGTCAGGCCGAGCGATGCGATGGGATCGTCGTCGCTTGCCCCGGTGACGACAGCCGACCGGAACGCTTCCGCGACAGGTGGCGCGCCGCGCGTTGCGATCAGGAACGGTTCGTTCGACGATCTCAGACGACGGCCCATGCCGTAGGCGACCTTACCGTGCGTCGTGCGCTTCACCCAGGTTCCGGCGGTCTTGTAGGTGAAGCCCCAGGCGTCGATTGTCTGGATTGCCTCGCGCAACATGGGGTTTGTCGCCCAGAGCACCAGCAGGCAGTCTTTCGCGGCCAATGCCTCTACCGGCAGAGCCATGATCCATTCGAGCGGGCGGCATTCGTAGTGGTGGCCGGGCGTTTTACGCTTGTCACCGTTCTCCGACCAATCCTGAAATTTCCAATTCGGATCGGCGACGATAACGCGCGCGCCGCCAAACGGGCGGATCTCCGCGAATTGTCTGGCGATTGCCGGTATGTCGGGAAACATGGCCCCAAGCATGGTCAGGCGGCGTAAGGTCAGGTTGGTCATGCGAAGCGCTCCTTGTCGCTGCCTTTGCAAACGGGCAATCGGTATGGGTTTGGTTGAACCGGCATCACCCTTCCCCACTCTCAAGCAAACGAGACCGAACCCTGGTCAAGGCGGCGACCGTGGGTGCGTAGTGTTTCTCTCGGCCAGGCTTCTTGGCCATGCGCTCGTAGAACGCCAACCAGTCGTCCAGTCTGTTCACCGGGAACGTGTCCGACCATGTGCGGCCCTTGATGATGACGTGCCTTTTGTCGGCGGTCAGGATCGCCCTCATATCTCAGCCTCGGCCGCTTTTTTTTGGAGGGCTGCGATTTCGTCCGAAATCGGCGTTTGGGCTATGGAAAGCCCCTTGTCTCTGTCTGTGTCTGTGTCTCTCTCTCTGTCTGTGTCTCTGTCTCTGTGTATCGGTAGGGCTATGGAAAGGGCTTCCGATAACCCTATGGAAAGGCGTTCCGGCAGCGCGGAAATGGCGTCGAGAAGGTCTTTTTCGGAGCCGGAAATCGCGTCCTTGATCGCAAGCATTTCCTCGATGATCTTGGTGGCGGATTCGAGGTTCTTCTGCCCAAACGACTGAGCCTTGACGCTCGATGATGCCAGTTTTTCGCGCCCCAACGCTTCCAGTGATCGCGCCGATTGATAACCCGACAGCATCAGGTCAACAGCGAGCCGCGCCCTAAACGATGTGCGCGACGGCAACTGGCTGAATGCGCGCGCGGCGCCCGCCATGTGGTTGGCATTGGTAATTGGGTTGTGATCGAAC
>WFTU01000217.1 GCA_015485375.1 Paracoccaceae bacterium
GCTTGACCGATGCAGGATCAAATTCGGCCGAGGGCTTGCATTCGTTTATCTCGGCAAATCGCGCGGCGTTCCAGAGTTTGGTGCCGAAATTGCGGTATCCGGCGAGGCGCGACTTGGAGAGCTTAAGGTCGCGGCCCATCGCGGAGAGCGTAAAGCGCACGGCATCGGTGCCGAACTCGTCGATCATCTCCAGCGGGTCGATGACATTGCCGGTGGATTTCGACATTTTCTTGCCGTGTTCGTCGCGTACCAGCGCATGCAGGTAAACCGTGTGGAACGGGATCTGGTCAACCACGGCGAGTTGCATCATGATCATCCGCGCGACCCAGAAAAACAGGATGTCGAAGCCGGTGATAAGCACATCCGTCGGGAAGTATTTCCGCAACTCCGGCGTATCCTCGGGCCAGCCAAGGGTGCCGATGGGCCAGAGGCCGGAGGAGAACCATGTATCAAGAACGTCGGGGTCGCGTGTCAGCGTCTTGCCACCCGATTGGGCCACGGCCTCTTGCTCGGTCGCGGCACAATACTGGTTACCCTCCTCGTCATACCACACCGGAATCTGGTGTCCCCACCAGAGCTGGCGCGAGATGCACCACGGCTCGATATTTTCCAGCCAGTGGTAATAGGTTTTCTCGCCGCTTTCGGGGATGATTTTGATGTCGCCACCGCGCACTGCCTCCAGCGCCGGTTTTACGATTTTGGCGGTGTCCACATACCATTGCTGGGTCAGCATCGGCTCGATCACCACCTTGGAGCGGTCGCCGAAGGGCTGCATGATCTTCTTGTCCTCGACCATGATCATCAGGCCTTCGGCGTCTATGTCGGCCACAACCGCCTTGCGGCATTCATAGCGGTCCATGCCACGATAGGCATCGGGGACGAGGTTGAGGGTGTCGATCTCGGCCGCCTCGAAATCCGCGCCCTCGGAAATTTCGCGCGCGCGGGTGGCGGCGGCGATATAATCCAGCCCGTCGGTGCGCATATGCGCCTTGGTATCCATCAGGCGATAGAGCGGGATGTTATTACGCATGGCGACGCCATAGTCGTTGGCATCATGCGCACCGGTGATTTTCACCGCACCGGAACCGAAATCCGGGTCGGGGTATTCATCGGTAATGATCGGGATCAGGCGGCGGTGTTCCTTCGGCCCGACGGGAATTTCGCACAGTTTACCGACTATCGGCGCATAGCGTTCATCGTCGGGATGCACGGCCACGGCCCCGTCGCCCAGCATGGTTTCGGGGCGGGTGGTGGCGATGGAAATATAGTCGCGCTCTTCCTCCAGCACGACATTCCCGTCCTCGTCCTTTTCGATGTAGGTATAGGTCTGCCCGCCGGCCAGCGGATATTTGAAGTGCCACATGTGGCCGTCAACCTCGACATTCTCGACTTCAAGGTCGGAAATCGCGGTCTCGAACTTCGGATCCCAGTTGACCAGTCGAGTGCCTTTGTAGATCAGCCCCTTGTTGTACATATCGACAAAGACCTTCAGCACCGCATCATGGAAGCCCTCGTCCATGGTAAAGCGGTTGCGCGACCAGTCGCAGGACGCGCCAAGACGCTTGAGCTGCTCGATGATGGTATTGCCGGACTTTTCCTTCCACTCCCAGACCTTTTCAAGGAATGCCTCGCGGCCCATTTCCTTGCGCCCGATATTGCCCTCTTCGGCAAGCTGGCGTTCGACAACCATCTGCGTGGCAATACCCGCATGGTCCTGCCCCGGCTGCCAGAGCGTATCGAAGCCGCGCATCCGGTGCCAGCGGATCAGGATATCCTGAAGCGTGTTGTTGAACGCATGACCCATATGCAGAACGCCGGTCACATTGGGCGGCGGAATCATGATGGTAAAGGTTTGGGCGCCGGGTTTGGCGTTCGCGCCAGCCTTGAAGGCGCCTGCGGCCTCCCATTTTGCGTAAATTCCGGCCTCGGCCGAGGCCGCGTCAAAGTTCTTTTCCATAGCCATGGGTCTGTCCTGCGGTTTGGTTCCGGCCCGTCATACAGGGGTGCGCGCCCAAGGAAAAGGGGCTAAAGCGATCTGTCGAATTTGGTGGACAGATGGATCAGGCTTTCGGAGGAGCGCACCCCGTCGATCGCCCCGATAATATCCAGCGTTTCGTCCAGTTGCGCGGTGTTGCGCGTGGCCAGTTGCAGGATCATGTCAAACCTGCCGGAGGACGTATGCACCGCCTCTACCGCCGGTATGGTTTTCAGCCGTTGCAGGATCAGCGGCCCCTTGCGCGGGTCGAACTGCAACAGGACGGTGGCCTTGATCCGGTCCAGACGCGCGGCCTCGCCCAGTTTGACGGTGTAGCCCGCGATCACCCCGCTGCGCTCCAGCTTTTCAAGCCGCGCCTGCACCGTCGTGCGCGCCAGCCCCAGCCGCCGCGCCAAGGTGGAGACCGAAGCCCGCGCATCGGCCGAGAGGGCGTGTATCAGGCGTTTATCTGTATCATCCACGACAATTCATCCGGTTTTTCGTTATATTGCCCGAAGTTTCCCACATTTTACCCGATTTGACGAGTGAAAATGTCGTCTGACGACCGGACTCTGGGGAAAAAGGGGAGAGAGCATGAATATTTCCGCAGAAATCTGGAATTCGCCCGTTGCCTATCTGGCCGCCCGCCGCCCGAGTGAGCCGGTGCATTTTTTCCACCCCGAAACCCTGCGCCGCCGCGCGGAGCTGTTTGCCAGTGCCTTCCCCGGTCTGGCGAGCTATGCCGTCAAGGCCAACCCCGATCCGGCGGTGATCGAGAACCTGCTGTCGGCCGGAATCACGGCTTTCGATGTGGCCTCCCCCAACGAAATCCGGCTGATCCGCCGCCTCGCCCCCGATGCGGCGCTGCATTACAACAACCCCGCACGCTCGAAGCAGGAAAACGCCTTTGCCTATGGCGAGGGAGTGCGGTCGTTCTCGGTCGACAGCCTCGCGGCACTGGAAAAGCTGCGCGCACTGGGCGATCCGGCGGACATCGAGGTGTCCGTGCGCTTCAAAC
>WFTU01000218.1 GCA_015485375.1 Paracoccaceae bacterium
CGAGCGGCGAGGAACTGGCCGCGCATCTGGCCTTCCAGCTTGAACGTCTCGAAGCCATGCGCCGCTCCGCTGCCCGTCTGATGGGGCGGGACCAGCTGGGCCGCGATTTCTTTGCCCGCGGCCAGACCGAGGAAGTCTCGCGCAAGCGCACGGTGAAATACACCGCCACGGTGCTGGACCTGATGCAGGCCTACGCCCGCGTCAAAACCCGCGAGGATTTCGAGCCGCTGCACATGAAGCGCGGATCGTTCTATACCATGGAGCAGGCGCTGGAGCGCATGAAAGGCCTGATAGGCCACGCCATGGAATGGGGCGCACTGGAGCAATACCTGCCCGAGGCATGGCGTCTCGACCCGAAAAAACGCCGCTCGGCCACCGCCGCCACCTTCGCCGCCAGTCTGGAGTTGGCCAAGGAAGGGAAGCTGGAAATCCGACAGGACGAGATGTTCGCCCCCATCATGCTACGCAAGAAACTGGCCTCCTGACATGAACGACAAGCCCGACAACGCCATCGAATCCCTGTTCGAGGCCCCGCCGATGGCCGAACAGGAACGCATGATCGAGGCGATCCTCTTTGCCACCGCCGAGCCGATGACCAGCAAGCAACTGGCTGACCAGATGCCGCACGGCTGCGAGGTTCCCGAGGCGCTGGCACACCTGCGCAAACGCTATGAGGGCAGGGGCGTGCGACTGGTCAAAACCGGCGACAGCTGGGCTTTCCGCACCGCGCCCGACCTCGGATTCCTGATGCAAAAGGAAACGGTGGAGACGCGCAAACTCTCGCAAGCCGCGATCGAGACCCTCGCGATCATCGCCTACCACCAGCCCGCCACCCGCGCGGAGATCGAGGAAATCCGCGGGGTTTCCGTCTCGCGCGGCACGCTCGATATGCTGCTGGAACTGGGCTGGATAAAACTTGGCCGCCGCCGTATGACCCCGGGCCGTCCGGTGACTTTCATCGTGACGCAGGAGTTTCTGGACCACTTCGGATTGGAAAGCTCCCGCGACCTGCCCGGCATCAAGGAATTGCGCGCCGCCGGTATTCTGGATAATCGCCCGCCACCGGGTGTGAAACCGGAAGAGGAAGACGAGGAAGCGAACGGGCAGGACGATATGTTTGAGTAATCCCGCAAGAGCAAGTATGTTGCCGAAATGTTATTTCTACACATAGGATCCCCGAAGACAGGCTCGACGGCCATCCAGTGGTTTTTGCGCTCCTATTCAAGCGAATTGGCGAATCATGGATACCTGTATCCCGACCTTGGTGTCGGATATTCCCATAATCGCCTTGCACAAGAGGCCCTAAGGGGGGGCGAAAGGAACACGCTCGAAACACTTTTCTCAGTTGTGCGTGAAAATCCGGACAAAAAGATAATCGCTTCCAGCGAGATGATCTTTCGAAGGAACACAATTAAACGGTTTTTTGACCTGCTACCTGAGGATATCAAGGATCAGATGCATGTAATCTGTTATCTTCGGCGTCAGGATATCTATTTCGAGAGTCTGTTTAAACAAAAGCTGAAAACAGGAAATACCCCCGACGACCCCGTCCTGTTCAGACACCGGAAGGCTGGAAGTGCGGATTATTTTGCTACACTAAAAATTGTTGCGAGTGCTGTTGGTTCCGAAAATATTTCCCCCAGAATATTTCAGCGCGGGTCCCTGTATAAAGGTGATGTGGCCGCGGATTTTCTCCAAGTCCTCGATGCCGAGCAAACGTGGAACTTCACCTTCCAACGGCTGCATGCCAATCCGTCGTTCTCGAGGATATTTACTGCACTGATCAATGATTTGGGCCGTGAGCTATCACTACATCCTCGACAGATTGCACGCGCCGCAAACTCTCTTGATCTCGAAGGAATATTTCGCTCGAACGATGTTTATACACTGCCGCAACGCATCGAGATTATGCAGGAATATTCCGATAGCAACGAGATGCTACGCAAGGAGTACTTTTCGGATGAGGATGTATTATTTGATGTATCCGACTTGAAGCAAAACACCGGAAATTCCGAAGAGGACTGGCTGAAAGGCCGTCTGGAGGATTCACATGCGGCGGCCCGTGCTGTTGCGCCGCTATTGCGGCGTCTGGGCCTGCTTTCTAACTCTTGAAATGTTTCGACAGCTTCAAACCCTGTCCCTGATAATTCGATCCCATGTCCTTGCCGTATAGAATATCCGGCACCTCGGTCATGCGCTCGTATACCAGCCGCCCGACGATCTGCCCGTGTTCCAGTGCAAAGGGCGCCTCGTGGCAACGTACCTCCAGCACGCCACGCGAGCCTTGCCCGCCAGCGGCTGCATGGCCGAAACCGGGATCAAAAAAGCCTGCATAATGCACGCGGAATTCGCCGACCATGGCCAGATAGGGGGCCATTTCAGCGGCGCAATCGGGGGGCACATGCACGGCCTCGCGACTGACCAGAATGTAGAAGGCGCCGGGGTCGAGAATCATGGAACCGTTTTGCGTCCGCACCGGTTCCCAGAATTCTGTCGGGTCGTAAAAGGCGATGCGGTCCAGATCAATCAGCCCCGTGTGCGGTTTGGCGCGATAGCCGACGATACCGTCCTCACGCGGGGTCAGATCGACGGAGAACCCTAGCCCGTTGTCGATATGCGCCTCCACATCCACCAGCGCCTGTTCTGCATCCATCGCCCGCAACTCGTCATCCG
>WFTU01000219.1 GCA_015485375.1 Paracoccaceae bacterium
CCCGAAGGGACGGTGATTGTCGGGGATACGCTGACGATCAAGGTCTATCAGGCGATTTCGGCGGCGCTGGAGATGCGCCCCGAGCGGCGGGTGATCCTGTCGGACAGCGGCAATTTTCCGACCGACCTCTATATGGCGCAGGGGTTGATCGGGACGCTGGGCGGGGACTATGAACTGAAGGTGGTCGCGCCGGAGGAAGTCTCCGATGCGCTTGACGGGACCGTGGCGGTGCTGATGCTGACCGAAGTGGATTACCAGACGGGCCGCAAGCATGACATGGCGGCGCTCACGGCAAAGGCGCATGATCTGGGTATCCTGACAGTCTGGGATCTGGCGCATTCGGCGGGGGCGGTTCCGGTGGATCTGACGGGCGCCGGGGCGGATTTTGCAGTTGGCTGCACCTATAAATACCTCAACGCCGGACCGGGCGCGCCTGCGTTTGTCTATGTCGCGCCGCATTTGCAAAACGAGGTGCGGCCGGCGCTTTCCGGCTGGCTGGGGCATGAGTCGCCCTTTGCCTTTGATCTCGATTATCGCCCCGATACGGGGATCAACCGTATGCGGATCGGCACGCCGCCGCTGATCGCCATGGCCGCGCTGGAGGCGGCGCTGGATGTCTGGGACGGGGTGGATATGGAGGATGTCAGGGCGAAATCCATCGAACTGTCGGACCTGTTCATCCGCGAGGTCGAGGCACGCTGCCCCGAAGCCGCCATCGCCTCGCCGCGCGACCCGTCCGGTCGCGGCGCCCATGTGGCCCTGCGCCATCCGGAGGGATACGCAATCATGCAGGCGCTGATCGCACGCGATGTGGTTGGCGATTTCCGCGCGCCCGACGTGATGCGTTTCGGGTTTACACCGCTTTACCTTGACGAGGCGGACGTGCTGCGTGCGGTAGATGTGCTCTCCGACGTCCTGCAAAACCGCCTGTGGGACCAGCCGGAGTATCGGGTGAAGGCGGCGGTGACGTAAGGCACAGGCGCTACTCGTCCCCCACCTTCCCCCGCAACGCCTTCACTTGGCTGCGCTGTTTTTTCCCCTCCAGCCTCCGGCGTTTGGAGGCCAGTGTCGGGCGGGTTTTTATGCGGCGTTTGGGGCGGATCAGGGCCTGTCGGATCAGGGCGACGAGCTTGGCCTCGGCCTCCTCGCGGTTGCGCGATTGCAGGCGGTGTTTCTCGGCCGTGATGATGATGGCGCCGTCCTTGGTCCAGCGCCGACCGGCGAGGCGTTTCAGGCGGGCCTTGACGTCCGGCGGCAGGTTGGGAGAGCGGGCGGCCTCGAAGCGCAGTTCCACGGCTGTCGAGACCTTGTTCACGTTCTGCCCGCCGGGGCCGGAGGAACGCATGAAGCTCTCGGTCAGTTCCCAGTCCTCTAGGGTGATATCGTCGTTGATGCGGATCATGGGGGTAAACTACAGAGTGTGGCGCGCTTGGGGAAGGGCTGGCGGGTGCTTTGGTTGTGGGCTAGGATTCGGGCATGGAAAACCGCTGGATTGTCACCCCCCTGTTCTTCGAGCAGCCGGAGCCGGAGTTGCGCCGGATTGCACCGGAGGGCGCGCGTGTGAACGCCCCCGACCTGCCGGACCGTTCGTTTCCCGAGCTGGCGCGACGGCATGAAGCCATCCGCGGTTTCGTCGGCGAGACCTTGCGGGCAGGCGCACGGCCGGTGTCGCTGGTCGGTGATTGTTGCGGGGCCATTCCGGTTCTGGCGGGGATGCAGGCGGAGGGCATTGCGCCGACGCTGCTCTGGTTTGATGCGCACGGGGATTTCAACACGCTTGAGACCTCGCCCTCCGGTTTTCTTGGCGGGATGCCGCTGGCGATGATCTCGGGGCGCGGACCGCAGGACCTGTGCGAGGCGAGCGGGCTGGCGCCGCTGGCGGATGGGGATATTATGCTGGTCGGCGCGCGCGATCTGGACCCGCTGGAGGCGGAGCTTCTGGCGGGGTCGGGGGTGCGGCAAGTCTCGCTGGCCGGTCTGCCGGAAATTACGGGGCCGGTGTATCTGCACTTCGATACCGATCTGGTGAATGCCGATGAATGCGGCGCTTTCAAC
>WFTU01000220.1 GCA_015485375.1 Paracoccaceae bacterium
CGTCAGTGCCGGATTGCGGTCGGAATGGCTGGCCCTGCTGACCGGCGGCACGGTGCTGCTCTCGGCCACAGTGGCAGGGGCGGCGATTACGCTCGGCGGGGTCGGGTATCTGCTGGAACTCATCGATATTCCACATGCAGCCATGACTACGCTGGTCGTGCTGCTGATGGGTGGCATTGCCATCTGGGGTGTCAAACAGTCGGTTGCCTTTGCAGGGATTTTCACGGTGGCGGAGGTCCTCGGCCTTGTGGTGATTATTGTCGCCGGTTTCTGGAACCAGCCCGATCTGGCACTGCGCCTGCCGGAGGTGGTGCCGGAGTGGCGCGATACAGCCGCGCTCGGGGCGATTTTCACCACCAGCCTGATCGCCTTTTTCGCCTTTATCGGTTTTGACGACGTGGTCAATCTGGTCGAGGAAACCCGCAATCCGGCCAGAACCATGCCTGCCGCGATCTATATCACGCTGGCGATCACCACGGTTCTGTATTTTCTGGTCTCGATGGTAGCGGTGCTGTCGGTGCCGATCGACGAGCTGGGCGCCTCGGACGCGCCGGTGGGGTTTCTGTATGAACGCCTGACCGGAACCTCGCCGCTGGTGATTACGCTGATTGCGGTGGTGGCGACGCTCAACGGGATTATCCTGCAGATCATCATGGCCTCGCGCGTGCTTTACGGTCTGGGCGAGAAAGGCTCCCTGCCGAAGATTTTCGCCAGTGTCAGCCCGAAAACCCGCACGCCGCTGTTTTCCACGCTGCTGGTGACCGCGACGATCCTTGTGCTGGCGCTGTTCTTTCCGATCGGCAAGCTGGCCGAGGTGACGACGCAGCTTATTCTGGTGGTATTCACGCTGGTGAACCTGTCGCTGGTCATGCTGAAGCTGCGCCGCGAGCCTTTCCCCGAAGACATCTATACCGTGCGCATCTGGGTGCCGGTGCTGGGCACGGTTACCTGCCTGATCCTGCTGGTCGGGCCGTTTTTCGTCGGGTAACAAAAATATTACACATTCAATTATTGTAATATGTTTTCGGCCCCCTATATACCCCCCAACAACCTATTCAGAGGAGAGGCCAGATGACGCCCGAAGTAACCGCATTTTTCGACGACGCCACCAATACGGTTTCCTATGTCGTCAAAGACCCGAACAGCAACAAGGTCGCGATTGTCGACTCTGTTCTCGATTTCGATTTCGCCTCCGGCCATACGGATACAAAATCCGCCGACGAGGTGATCAAATTCATCAAGGACAACGGTCTGGAAGTCGAATGGATTCTGGAATCCCATGTCCACGCCGACCACCTGTCCGCTGCCCCCTATATCCAGCAGCAGATCGGCGGCAAAATCGGCATCGGCAGCAACATCACCGTCGTGCAGGACACTTTCGGCAAGGTCTTTAACGAAGGCACCGAGTTCCAGCGCGACGGCTCGCAGTTCGACAAGCTGTTTGTCGAGGGCGACACCTTCAAGGTCGGTGATCTGGAAGGGCGCGTTCTGCATACGCCGGGCCACACGCCCGCCTGCCTGACCTATGTAATCGGCGATGCCGCTTTTGTCGGCGACACCATGTTCATGCCCGATTTCGGCACGGCGCGGTGCGACTTCCCCGGCGGTTCGGCCGAGGATCTGTACAACTCCATCCAGAAAATTCTGGCCCTGCCGGACGAGACCCGCATTTTCGTGGCGCACGACTACAAGGCGCCGGGACGTGACGAGTTCGCATGGGAAACCACGGTTGGCGAGCAGAAGGCGAAAAACGTGCATGTGGGTGCCGACAAGACGAAGGACGACTTCATCAAGATGCGCACCGAACGCGATGCACAGCTGGGTATGCCGAAGCTGATTATCCCGTCGATCCAGGTCAACATGCGCGCCGGCAAGATGCCGGAGCCGGAAGACAACGGCGAGGTTTACCTGAAAGTGCCTGTAAACGTCCTTTAAAATCACAGGCGCAGACTGTAATAGGAAATGGTTCCGGAACGCATTGGAGCGCTCCGGAGCCGCAACTTCTTATCAGGGGCTATCCCATGCAGATTCACAAAGTCACCGACAATTTTTCGCTTAGCGGGCAAATCTCGCCTGCCGATGTGCCCCTTATCAAGGCCGCCGGCTTCAAGACGATCATGTGCAACCGGCCCGACGGCGAGTCCTTTGGCCAGCCGACATCCGAGATGATCCGCAAGGTGGCCGAGGAGAACGGGATGAAGTTTTTCTATGTCCCCATGTCGCACAAGGGCATGGGCATGAACACGCTTGCCGATTTCCGCAAGGTGATCTCCGGTGAAAACGATCCGGTCTTTGCCTATTGCCGCTCCGGCAACCGTTGCGGCATGCTCTGGAACGCCGCCCACAGCTAGGCAGGAGCCTGCACCATGTTGAAACGCTATTTCCCCATTTTCGAGTGGGCCGGAACCTATAACCGCGAGACATTGAGCAGCGATCTGGTCGCCGCTATCATTGTGACGATCATGCTGATCCCGCAATCGCTGGCCTATGCCCTGCTGGCGGGGCTGCCGGCGGAGGTCGGACTCTATGCCTCCATCGCGCCGCTGGTTATCTATGCGGTGTTCGGCACCTCGCGCGCGCTGGCTGTCGGGCCGGTGGCGGTGGCCTCGCTGATGACGGCGGCGGCTGTGGGAAATCTGGCACAGCAGGGCACGGCGGAATATTATGGCGCGGCGATTGCGCTGGCGCTGATTTCGGGGCTGATGCTGACGGTTATGGGATTGCTGCGCCTCGGCTTTCTGGCCAATTTCCTGTCGCATCCGGTAATTTCCGGTTTTATCACGGCCTCCGGCATCATCATTGCCACAGCGCAGTTGAAGCATATCCTCGGGATCAATGCAGGCGGGCATAACCTTTACGAACTGGTGATCTCGATCTCGGAAAAGATTTCCGAAACCAATTTTATCACCCTGACCATCGGGGGTTTCGCGACCGCATTCCTGTTCTGGGTGCGCAAGAACCTGAAACCGCTGCTGCGCAAATGGGGTCTCGGGCCGCGCATGGCGGATATTCTGGCCAAGACGGGGCCGGTGCTGGCCGTGGCGGTCACCACGCTGGTGACCTTCGGCTTCGGGCTGGCGGACAAGGGCGTGAAGATTGTCGGCGAGATCCCGCAGGGCCTGCCGACGCCGCGCATCCCCGCCTTCGATCTGGAACTGTGGAGCGCCATCGCCATCCCTGCCCTGCTGATCGCCATTGTCGGCTATGTCGAGACGATTTCCGTGGCACAGACCCTTGCCGCAAAACGGCGCCAGCGGATTGATCCGGATCAGGAGCTGATCGCGCTCGGCACCGCCAATATCGGCTCCGCCATTTCCGGCGGGTTTCCGGTGACGGGCGGGTTTTCCCGTTCGGTGGTGAATTTCGACGCGGGAGCGCAGACGCCTGCGGCGGGGGCCTACACTGCTGTCGGCATCGCGCTGGCAACGCTGTTCCTGACGCCGCTGCTGGAATATCTGCCCAAGGCGACGCTGGCCGCCACGATCATCGTGGCCGTGCTGTCGCTGATCGACCTTGGCGCGCTGAAACGCACATGGGCCTATTCCAAGGGTGACTTCGCGGCCATGCTGGCGACCATCCTGATCACGCTGGGTTTCGGTGTGGAGCTGGGAATTTCCGCCGGAGTCGGTCTGTCGATCTTCCTGCATCTCTACCGCACCTCACGGCCCCATTCGGCCATCGTCGGGCAGGTGCCGGGCACCGAGCATTTCCGCAACATCAACCGGCACGAGGTCGTGGTAACGCCGGAGATCCTGTCGATCCGTATCGACGAGAGCCTCTATTTCGCCAATGCGCGTTTTCTGGAGGATCTGATCAACGACGCGGTTGCGGCCGACCCCGCCATCGAACACGTCATCCTGATGTGTCCGGCGGTGAACTTCATCGACGCCTCGGCGCTGGAAAGTCTGGAGGCAATCAACACCCGCCTGCATGACGCCGGAATCAAGCTGCACCTGACCGAAGTCAAAGGCCCCGTGATGGACCGCCTGAAACGCTCGCATTTCCTTGACGAGTTGACGGGGCGGGTGTTCCTGACACAATACGACGCGATCAAGGCGATCAATCCGCATGCAGCCGAAAGGGCGCTGAAGGCCCCGCGCAACGGGGCCTCCTAGCTGTTTCCTCCGATGATGGGGCCGCCGGTCTCGGTTAAGCCGGCATCCACGGCGCGGGAATATAGCGATAGGTTTCGCCCGACGTCTCCACATAGCCGATGCCCGGGAAATCGAGATGCGCGCCGGCAACCGCCATTTTTTCGGCGCTGGCACGCTCCAGTATTGCCCGTCTGGTTTTATTCGCCAGTTCAACATCCGCGTCAAAGATCACCTTCCAGTCCGGATTGGCAAACTGGAGGGTCAAGAAGTGGATTATGTCGCCCCAGAAAAACAACTGCTCGCCGTTCGAGCGGATTTCATACCCAGTATGGCCGGGCGTATGGCCCGGAAGCGGCGAGGAGGTAATGCTGGGAAACAGCTCTGTTTCACCTGTAAACATTTGCCGGTCTTTGTCATATGGCGCGAGCGCAAAGCGTGCGAAATCTATCATGCCCTGAAATTCTTTCGGCGCGGCGTTGCGGATGTCGTCGTTGTGAATGAAATTCCACTCGGTTTCCGACAACATCAGCGTGGCATTCTTGAAAAACCTGTTGCCGTCCCCGTCCGCCAGCGACGCAACATGGTCGGGGTGCGTATGGGTCAGCAGAACCGTGGTGATGTCGTCGGGGTCGATACCTGCGGCCCGCATATTCGGGACCAGTTGGCCGAGCGTGGGCGACATGAAGGTTGGCGCCCCTGCACCGAGCAAAATCATCTCCTTTCCGGTATCCAGAACATAACTGTTCACCGGAACCGGAACCGATTCGCTGGAAAAGCGGCGATAGCTCTGGCTTGTGGATGCCTTCGCCGCAGCTTCGTCATAGCCGAGGATAATGTTTGTCGGCAATTCAAAGTAGCCATCCAGCAGGGCGGTGACTTTGATATCTCCGACCCGATAGCGATAGTAGCCCGGAGTGTCGTTATACGCTCCCGTTCCCGCGGTTTGCGAAAATGCCGCCTGCGGGCGCGACAACATCAGTGCCGGCGCAGATAGTAAAGGCGCGGCCGCAAGGGTTTTGAGGAAGGTTCTTTTGGACGTTTTCATAAGACAGGTTCTCCGGTTTGTGAGGAATTACCTGTCATTTACTCACATAATTCATTATATTAAATCCAAGTATATCGAGCAGTATCCATAAGGATAAGCTATGGACAAGATGGGCGCATTCGAAAGCTTTGTCTCGGCGGTCCAGTCAGGCTCGCTCTCGGGCGCGGCGCGGCAGCGAAATCTGAGCCAGCCGGCTGTCAGTCAGCAGATCGCGGCACTCGAGGCCCATTTCGGCTCCCAACTGTTGCGTCGGGGGCGTAACGGGGTGCAAATGACCCAGGCCGGTCAAGTTGTCTACAAGCACGCCCTTGCCATACTCGAGGAACAGGCCAATCTGGTTGCCGGACTGGAAACACTGAGCGAACGGGTTATGGGGCGTCTGGTGGTCACGGCCAGTCCGGGCTTTTCCCAACACCTGATGAGCGATGTCATAGTCGAAATGAAAAGAAACCACCCCGATCTGGAGGTTATCCTGCGGGCGGATGCGCGTGTTCTCGATCTCGAGGCGGAAGGCATAGATATCGCGCTTCGCTGGGGAAGTGTCGGCGACGGCAGCGGCGTGGTGCGCAAAATCGCGACAATGTCGTTTCTGCATGTGGCAACACCCGAATACCTGAATATGGCGGGAAGGCCGAAAACAGCGGAAGATCTGGTCAAACTGGACTATATCCAGTTCAAAACCGGCGATGACCAGATTGCCACCCTGCTGAGGCATGCGGGCGAGACCGTTCAGGTACCCATCAAGGTGGGATTTACCGCACAGTATCCCGATCTGGTAACAAAGGCCCTGATGGGAAATCTGGGCTATGCGAAGATGCCGGAACTCCTTGTCGGTCCGGATCTGGAACAGGGGCGTCTGGAAGTGGTCCTGCCGGAGTGGACAATTCCGGAAACGGGGCTTTTTCTGGTGTTCCCGGAAAGAGAAAGACGCTCGCCCAGCCAGACTGCATTCCAGAAGGTTCTTCTTGACCATCTGGATCAGACGCCGGGAATTGAACTTCTGGCATCCGCGCGCCGGATGCGCCTCCAAACCCAAGGGAGCATATAGAGACCCTCCTGTACCCTAGGCGGTCAGTCCCTCGGGTTCTGTCAGACCGTTTGCGCGGCAGCAGGCCGTCACGGTATTGGCCAGCAGCACGGCGATGGTCATGGGGCCGACGCCGCCCGGCACGGGGGTGATGGCGCCCGCGACCGCGGAGGCCGAGGCAAATTCCACGTCACCGACCAGCCGCATTTTGCCCTCGCCCCGTTCTGGTGCGGGGATGCGGTTGATGCCCACGTCGATCACGGTTGCGCCCGGTTTGATCCAGTCGCCGGTGATCATCTCGGGCCGGCCGACTGCCGCCACGAGGATGTCGGCGCGTTTGCAGACCTCCTCGATATTCTTTGTGCGGGAATGGGCGATGGTCACGGTGCAGCTGTCCTTGAGCAGCAGTTGCGCCATCGGTTTTCCGACGATGTTCGAGCGCCCGACCACGACCGCATCCATACCCGAGAGCGAGCCGTGACGGTCGCGCAGCATCATCAGGCAGCCGAGCGGCGTGCAGGGCACCATGGACTTCTGCCCCGTCGCCAGCAGGCCGACGTTGGAGATATGGAACCCGTCCACGTCCTTGGCCGGATCGATCGCGTTGATGACCGTCGCCTCGTCGATATGGTCCGGCACCGGTAGCTGGCAGAGGATGCCATGCACCTTCGGGTCGTTGTTCAACCGCTCGATCAGGGCCAGAAGGTCGGCTTCGGATGTATCCGCGTCGAGTTTATACTCGTAGGAGTTCATCCCGCACTCGATGGTCTGCTTGCCTTTGTTGCGCACATAAACCTCGCTGGCGGGGTCCTCGCCCACCAGAACCACGGCCAGACCGGGGGTGATGCCGTGATCCTGCTTAAGGCGGGTAACGTGTTCCGCCACCTGCCCGCGGATTTTGGCCGCGAAGGCCTTGCC
>WFTU01000221.1 GCA_015485375.1 Paracoccaceae bacterium
CCGCTGGGTGGTGAACTAGTTCACCACCCAGCGGCAGGAGGCCGATCAGGTCGAAATCCTCTCCGGCGTGTTCGAGGGGCGCACCACCGGCACGCCGATCCAGTTGTTGATCCGCAATACGGACCAGCGCTCGAAAGATTACGGCGACATCGCGGAAAAATTCCGCCCCGGCCACGCCGACATCACCTATTTCCAGAAATACGGCAATCGCGACTATCGCGGCGGCGGTCGCTCCTCGGCCCGCGAAACGGCGGCGCGGGTGGCGGCGGGTGGCGTGGCGCGCGCGGCGCTGGCTGCCCTTCTGCCGGACGTGAAAATCACCGGCTACATGGTGCAGATGGGTCCGCACAAAATCGACCGCACCAATTTCGATCTGGCGCAGATCGAGGAGAACCCGTTCTGGGCTCCCGACGCTACAGCGGCGGAAAAATGGGACGGCTACCTGTCGCAACTCCGCAAATCCGGCAGTTCCGTCGGCGCGGTGGTGGAGGTTATGGCCTCCGGAGTCCCCGCCGGCCTCGGCGCGCCGGTCTATGCCAAGCTCGATACCGATATTGCTGCTGCCATGATGTCCATCAACGCCGTGAAGGCAGTGGAAATCGGCGCGGGCATGGAGGCTGCCACCCTGACAGGCGAGGAAAACGCCGACGAAATTACCATGGGGCCGGACGGACCGGAGTTCTCCAGCAACCACGCGGGCGGTATCCTCGGCGGTATCTCCACCGGTCAGGATCTGGTTAGCCGTTTTGCGGTAAAGCCGACCTCCTCGATCCTGACGCCGAGAAAAACCATCACCAAATCCGGCGAAAACACCGAGATCATCACCAAGGGCCGCCACGACCCCTGTGTCGGCATCCGTGCCGTGCCGGTGGGCGAAGCGATGATGGCCTGTGTGATCCTCGACCACTACCTGTTGCACCGAGGGCAGATCGGCGAGAACCCCGGAAAGATCGGATAACCAGACAAAAGGCCCGGGCGACAACCCGGGCCTTTCCTGTTGTGCTGATGCCTACTTGGCCGCAGGAATCGGCTTCAGCTTCAACTCGCCATCCGTTGCCGCCAGAAAGCCGTAAGAGGCATAGATATCCTGCGCCTGTTCGGTGCCGAGATAGGCAAGGAACCGCATGGCGTTATAGGCATTGCGTCCGGTCGACAGCGCCCCGATGGCATAGCCGACGCGGTCCTGCTGGTTGAGCGGCGGCTCGATTGCCACGCCCTCGACCCCTCGACCGGTGGCTTCGGCATAGACAACCTCGGTCGTCCAGACGATCCCCACATCGGATTCGCCGTTCTCGATCCGCGTCGGTGTCTCGCGGTGATGGCGGCTGGTGAACCAGGTTTTGCCCTCGACAGCCCAACAGCTTTTGCACTCCGCATTCCCCGTGACTTTTTCATACAGCCCCAGATCCCTGAGCATCTGCGAACCGTAGAATTTGAAAATCCCCTCGGTCAGCGGATTCGGATGCGACTGTACCAGATCGTCACGGCCGAGGTCCTCCGGCCCCTTGATGCCCTTCGGGTTACCGGCAGCCACCATCAGTTCCAGCTTGTTGTGGGTGTAGATCATATAGTCGGCCATGATCCCCTTGCCCTGCAGTTTGACCAGATGGCCCAGATTGACGCTGGCGAACAGATCGGGATTCTGCGCGGTATTTTCTCCGTTGATCTGCCCCTGCTGCAAAATCTGGTTCTTCAGGATCTGCCCCGGCGGGATCGTCTCGACATAGATCGTGGCGATATCCGGATTCTGCGCCTGAAAATCCTGAATCAGCTCTTCCATCACCATGAACTGGTTGCCGGCCAGATACATCACCAGATCACTGGTATAGCTGTCCCCGATCTGGCCATAGGCAATCGTGCCGCCGGTCATGAAGGTGCGGTAGTCCTTGTTCAACTCTTCGTCTTCGGCACCGATGGCCGCGCCCGCAAAGGCCAGACCGGCTGCGGCCACAAGGGCCGGGAATTTCGCGAATTTCATTGTCTTCTCCCATGATTATTTATGTAACGGGAGAATGGTTTCGTCCTCTCCCGTTCATCATGGTCCCACATCACCCAAGGGCGCGTAACTCGGAAAACCCTGTGTTTATTTGGTAGAATGCCCTGGGGAAAACCCTAGGTCGAAGCCGAAACGGGTCGCGAGCTGCACCAGCCGCGCCGTCGTGCCCGCATCGGTTTTCTGCAGAAGATTGGCGCGATGATACTCCACCGTTTTCGGGCTGATACCCAGCGTTTCGGCAATTTCCCTGGTTTGTTGTCCGTTGCAGATCATCGACAGAATTTCCCGTTCCCGCTTGGTCAGATTGTCGAAACGTTCCTTGAAGCACGCCAGTTCCCGCTCCTCCTCGGTTTCCGGTAGCACGGCGCTTTTCACGGGCTTCCGGCTGCGCCAGGCAATTTGCGGCGTGCTCCGCACCAGAAACAGGATGGTTCCACCGACAACGATCAGAAAGATAAAGAAATAGGGATCCTTGATCAGGTTTTCGGTCTCGACCGGTTCCGTCCCGGCATCATGGTAGGCCGAGGTAAGCTGGCGCACATCCTCGTAGGACAGCGGCGCCGACCACAGGTCTTGCAGCGCAAAAGCGCCAGCGACCTGCGGCTTCTGCGTATCCAGCAGTGCCAGCGTCACCGCCTCGCGTAGCGATTTATCGATGCCGGGCAAGGCGGTGAACGGCCACTCGGGATACAGCCGACCGGTGACCATATACGGATACCCCGGCTGGCTGTTGTTGTGCAGAACTACGAAATCGGGCAGGGAAATACGCCCTTCGGACGCCAGTCCTTCCAGCAACCCGCTACGCACGATTCCCGCCTCTACCTCGCCATTCAGCACAGCGGTGACAATCGCGTCCTGCGGGAAACCCATAAACCGGATGGTTTCGATATCGGAAAAAGGATCAATGCCACGGTCGGTGAATTCCTGCCACGCCAGTTGAAACCCGCCGAAGGCTTCCGGACTGACCGCTGCGACCCGTTTTCCCTTCAGGTCATCCAGCGCCACGATTCCGCTGTCGCTGCGCGTGAAAATCACGGTGCCATAACGCATCAGGCCTTTTGCCTCGTCGCCGACCCGCCGTTCACGCGTTGCCAGCGCTCCGAGGCCGAATTGCTCCGCTAGCGTCACATAATGCCCGGGATTGGTGATCAGGAAATCCAGACTACCGGCCCGGATTTCCCCGGGGGCGGAGACCAGCGTGACCGGCACGATCTCGAAGCGCCAGCCGTCAACCGCATCCGACAGATAGCGCGCCAACGGCTGCCATTGCGCCTCGGCCGGACCCGCGCCGCGAAAGGCCAGTACGCCGATTTTGGCGGTCTGGTCTCCAGCGGATGTTTGCGCAGCGGCTCCGCCACCGAGAATAACCGCGAGACAAAACGCGCGGAAGCAGGCGGAAATTCCGGACAGTTTCGCTATTTTCAACATCGATGCCCCTGACAAACAGGCCAAAAGCCTAGTCGATCAGGGCCTTTCAGTCTACCGGCCGCCGGTTGTGCTACTCCAGCCCGACGCGTTGCCGGATATCCTCGTCCCTTAACGAGATCTCCTGACCGCGAAATTCCTCGGCATCATCCGTCCAGAGCCAGGCCACCGCCTTGGCGGGCCATTCGGGCGGAATATGCACCGACGGGTCGAGTTGGCTAACCGGATTGAGCCCCGAGGCGCGGATCGCCACCTGCATATATGTCGCCACCGTCCCGGGGCTGAGGCCGAATACCCGCACCCCGGCCTCGGCCGCTTCCAGATGGGCGCAGCGGGTCAGCATGGCCGCTCCCGCCTTGGCCGCGCAATAGTGGCTCCATCCTTCAAGCGGCGCGTGGGCGGCGCCGGAACTGATATTGACGATCGTGCCGCTTTTCTGCTCCAGCATAACCGGCAGCGCCGCGCGCAGCCCGTGATATATTCCTTTGAAATTGATATCCGTCGCACGGTCCCAGCTGTCGGGGTTGGAGGTCACCAACGGCCCGATCGGGTCAATCACGCCAGCGTTGCCGACCAGAATATCGACCGTCCCGAAATGCTCCTGGCACTGCTCCACGGTTGCCGCCATGACATCGTAGCTTGCCACATCGCACACACTGGTAATGGCGGTGCCGCCGAACCCGTTGATCCGGGACGCCAAGGCTCCGATCTCGTCCGCCGAGCGCGCCGCCAGCACGACAGAGGCCCCGCGGCTTGCCAGTTCCACCGCCGTTGCTGCCCCGATCCCGCGGCTCGCTCCGGTTACAATTGCGGCTTTTCCTGCAAATTCCAGCATCGCTTCCTCCCCGTTTATTCACCGTCAGAATGGCGCTGATCCGGTTGCGAGGCAATCCCTAACCGCCATAGCTGCGCACCAGCGCGCCCGCCAGCAGGCTCCAGCCATCGGCCAGAACAAAAAACGCCAGCTTGAAGGGTAGTGAAATCACCGCCGGCGGCACCATCATCATCCCCATCGACATCAGCACCGCCGCGATGATCAGGTCGATGACCAGAAACGGAATGAATATCAGAAACCCGACCTCGAACCCGCGCTGGATCTCCGCCAGCAGAAACGAGGGCACCAATACCGACAGCGGTACGGGCTGACCCGCCTCGGGCTTCACGGGCGAAATATCGATCATCGAGGCCAGCATTTCCGGCGCTACCCGCCCTTCCATGAATATCCGAAACGGCTCGATAGTTCGATTGAACCCTTCCTCGATAGGGATTTCCTCCTCCAGCAAAGGTTGCACGCCGCCTTCCCACGCCTCGGAGAAAACCGGCTGCATGACAAACCACGTCAGAAACAGCGCCAGACTGACGATCATCATATTCGGCGGCGCCTGCTGCACCCCGACCGCCTGCCGCAAAATCGACAGCACCGTGACCATAAACGGAAAACACGTCACCATGATCGCGAGACCGGGTGCCAGACTCAGTACCGTGAGCAACACAAACAGCTGCACCGTGCGCAGCGACAGGGAATCTCCGCCAAATGACAGCGAGACCTCCTGCGCAGCAGCGGGGGCCGTCATCAGCAGCACGCCCGAAATCGACAGAACAGCGAGTTTCCCCATTCCTACAGCCCGCCCGACAAATCCGTCACTTCGGTCAGGCGCAGACAAAGCTGCCCGCTGCCTTCCTCGGTTTCCTCCAGCTCGCCGCGCGCGACCAGACGTTCCCCGATGAAGACATCAACCGGATCGTCAATTCTGTGGTCAAGTTGCAAGACGGAGTTTTGCCGGAGTTGCAACAGATCCGACAGGCTAAGGCGCGCCTTGCCAATCGATACGGTGATCTCGATTTCGACGGCCATCAAGGCGTTCCCGTGCGTTTCTCCCAGCGGCGCATCGCCTGTGTCCGATACCTCAGTTTGCATGTTTCACTCCATAGTCAACCGGTTGCTCCAGTTCGGCAAAATAGGTTTCAATCGCCAAGCGGACGTTGTCTGCAGTCTGGCCGAGATCGATCAGATCAAACCCTCCGTCCCATTCTGCGCGGGCCTGCCCCTGCTCAAGGGTTTCATCCGCAACAATCGATATACCCGTGTAGTCTTCAAACTGCCGGGCCACGTCTTCGGCTATATCCGGCGCAACATGAATGGTCGGTTGTGCATCCGGCACCTCGCGCGCTGCGCGCTCGACCACCGCGGAAATTTCCGCCGCGAGGCCACGTTGCGCCAGTTCCGGCACCAAGGCCTCCAACATCCTGTTGATCAAGGGTCGCAAAGACCGCAGCGCGAGTTGATGCGCCTCCTCCCGCGAAAAACAGGCATCGCTGACAGCCTCATGAATGCTTGCCAGAGTATCGGACCGGCCTGTGGAAAAAGCTTCGCTCGCCGCCGCGGCCCCCTCGCGGATGCCTTCCTCGAAGGCTTGCTTTTTGATCGCATCCAGTTCTTCGGTCGTGACAACCTGTGCCGCCGATCCCGCCGTCACCGGAAAAGAGAATTTTTCAAGCTTTATCGCAGACATCAGGAAACCGGCTCCTTCTCGGGTATGTTTTCGGATTCGATCCAGTTGCGCAGCAAGTGGCTGCTTTCCTCGGCACGTCCGGTGATGGTATCCCGCAGAATTTCGATCGGGTCCGGCGGCGGTGCGGCGGGTTCGCTCGATCCCGCGTCCTCCAGGGCCGCGCCGCCAACGATGTGCTGGTCCGCTTGCAGCATCTGCCGTTCATCGGCTCCGATTTGTGTAAATTCCGGTGCGGGGTTTTTCAGGATCGGGCGAATGACAAACAGCCCAAGCAGCAGCGCAACAATCCCGAGCAGCGCAATCTGGATCAGCTGCGCCAGATTTAGAACGATACCGCTGAACATGCCCGATGTCGCCGTGGTGCCGAGCATCGGGGGCTGAGGAAACGGCATTGATTCTATTGTAACGACATCGCCGCGCGCCTCATTGAACCCGACGGCCGATTGCACCAACATGCGGAAGGCGTTCAATTCCTCCGCGCTGCGGGGGGTGAAACTCACCGCGCCATCGGTGCCGGTGGTTGCGATCTCGTTCACCAGAACCGCCACGCTCAGCCGCGCAATATCACCGGCCAGCCGCGTTCGTTCCCGCAAGGTTTCGGACCCGTCGTAGTTCGTCCGCTCGCGGGTCTTTTCGGAATTGCGGCTCCCTTCGCCAGCGGAAGCGGGCGTATCGGGCAAATTCGAGGCGACCGTGACCGCGCCGGTATTTCCGCCACTACTGTTTTCCGTGCTCGTTTCGTTTTCGGCCGAGACCGCTACCCGCTGGTCGGGGTCCAGAATGCGTTCGCGGACGGTTTCCGTCTCGTTTCGCGACTCGACCATGACTTCAACAATGACATTGCCCTGACCGACCCGCGCCGAAAGCAAACGTTCGACATTCTTGCGCAGCGCCTCCGCCCGTTCATCCAGTCCGCCAGTTGTCGCTTGCGGAGTGTCCGGCTGTCCGGGTTGCAATATCACGCCATAATCCGAATCGATAACCGTGACCATTTCGGGTGCCAGTCCCGACACCGCCGCCGCCACCAGATACCGGATCGCCTCGGCCTGCGTCCGGTCCAATGCGCCGTTTCTTGACGAAACGGTCACCGAAGCGGATGGCGACACCTCGCGCTCGAACGGACGGCTGACAGGGTTGGCAATATGCACGCGCGCCATGCTGATCCGGTCCGATGCCAGAATGGTGCGCGCCAGTTCCCCTTCCTTGGCCCGCCAGTAGGTCGCATCGAACATCTGTGCCGTCGTTCCGAACCCCGACAACCCGTCGAGCAGTTCATACCCCGCAACGCTGTTTGCCGGCAGCCCCTCGCCAGCCAGAACCAGACGCAACCGGTCGCGTTGGCTCCCGTCGATATATATCGAGTCTCCGCGAACCTCGTACGGCACTCCCTTCTGTTCCAGCGAGGTCACAATCTCGCCGGAGGCCGTGGCACTCAGGCCGGAATACAGCAACGCCATCTGCGGCTTCGTCGCCAGTCGCGCGAGGCCGAACAATGTTACCACGGTGGCCAGTATCGCCAGTACCAGTACCAGCTGTTTTTGTGGTGCAAGCAGATTCCACGAAACCAGGATTTGCTTCACGGTGTTCCCTCATTTCTTTCCAGTTGCCGTTCTGGCTCTGGTCTTGGCTGCATAAGAATCGATCAAGATTAACAATTGGTTAGTTTTCTGCGGGGTATGAGGGATTCGAAACAGATTGATGCGAGGAAACATGGCAGACGCGACACTGGAAGATGCAGCCCCCGAAAGTTCGAAAAAGTCGGGCAAGACTATGATCATTATGCTGGCTGTCGCTGTTCTTCTGGGTGCCGGCGGGTTTTATGCCACCTATTCCGGCATGTTGTTTGGACCCGCGACGGTAAAGGCGGAAGCGCCCGCACCGGAATCGAAACCTGTGGAAACGGTAGTGTTCATCACCTTGGCACCGCTAACCATTTCGCTCGGAAAAAACGCAAACGCCAGTTACTTGCGCTTCAGTGGCTCTCTTGATGTCCGGCCCGAAGCGAGGGAGGAGGTCGAAACCGTTACCCCCCGCATCCTCGATGCACTCAACACCTATCTGCGTGCGGTGTCGGAGTCGGAACTCGAAGATCCGGCCTCCATGAACCGCCTCCGCGCCCAGATGCTGCGCCGAGTGCAGATCGTTGCGGGAGAGGGAAACGTGCGTGACCTCCTGATCACCGAATTCGTTTTGAAATAGAAAGGGTTACCATGGATTTACTTGCAAACGGGCTTCTGTTGGCCGCAACCATTGCGGCCGCGTTCTACTGCTATGTTCTGGCGCAACGGGTGAAAGGGCTCACCGACCTCGATACCGGTCTGGGCGGGGCGATTACTGCATTGTCGCGACAGGTGGATGAAATGAAAGCCTCTGTGGATGCCGCGCGCCAGATTTCGGGGAAATCCGCACGGGAATTGTCCGAAATGACCGCGCGCGCGGAAATTGCGGCGGGTCGGCTGGAGCTTCTGCTGGCAACCCTGCATGAAAACAGCACGCCGCAATCCGCCGCCAACGCAGACAAACGCGCGAGCCGATAGGGATGGGTCGGCGTATTCCGGTAAAATTCGGTGCCATGCAGCTGATCCTGACCGGCTTTGTCCTTTCCGCCATTCTCCGGCTGGGCGGGCAGGGCATGGCCGTAGCGCAGGACGTAGCGGCCGATCCGCAGCCACCTGCGCAGGCCGAGGCGACCTGTCTGGCGAATCCGGATGTTTCCGGGCTGTTGAAAGACATTCGCGAGCGGCAGGCACAACTGGAAACCCGCGAACAGGAAATAGCCGGGCGCCGGCTTGTTCTGGACGATCTCGAACAACGTATCGCTGTGGAACTCGAAACCCTGCGTGTCGCCCGAAAGCGCCTTGAGGAAACGCTGGCTATTGCCGACTCTGCTGCCGAAAACGATCTGGTCCGCCTGACCTCGGTTTACGAGAACATGAAACCGAAAAATGCCGCCGATCTGTTCGCTGTTATGGACATGACATTCGCCGCCGGTTTCCTTTCGCGCATGAAACCGCAGGCCGCGGCGGGAATCCTTTCCGAAATGCCGGCCGAAACCGCCTATTCCATCAGCGTTGTGATGGCGGGCCGGAATGCCCGCGCTCCTACGGAATAATCTCCGGAGTTACGCAATTTTAACCTGTTGAACGTGATAGTCGCACGAACACGCATAAAACTGGGCTCGATGAATGGTCGGAATATTCGGAATACTGATGATCTTTGTAATGGTCTTTGGCGGCTACGTTTTCGCAGGCGGCAAGCTGGCAATTATATTCGAAGCCCTTCCGGCCGAAATGATTGTAATCGGCGGCGCGGCGGTGGGTGCCTTCATCATCGGCAACGACACGGCCACCATCAAGCATACGTTGAAAGACCTCGGCAAAGTCTTCAAGGGACCGAAGTGGAAGCAGCAGGATTACCAGGATCTGATGTGCCTTCTGTTCACCCTCATCCGCATTGGCCGGAAAAACCCTGCGGATATCGAGCCGCACATCGAAAACCCGACCGAATCGGCAGTGTTCTCCGCCTATCCGCGCATTCTGGCGGACAAGGAGGCGGTGGAGCTGATTTGCGATACCTTGCGCTCGGCTTCCATGAACTACGACGACCCCCATCAGGTGGAGGAGGTTCTGGAAAAGCGGATCGAAGCGCATCTTGAACACGCGTTGCATTCCAGCCACGCCCTGAGCGCCATGGCCGACGGGTTGCCGGCGCTCGGTATCGTGGCCGCTGTGCTTGGCGTTATCAAAACCATGGCTTCGATAGACAAGCCGCCAGAAGTTCTTGGTGCAATGATCGGCGGCGCACTGGTAGGAACCTTTCTGGGTGTCTTTCTGGCTTACGGTCTTGTGGGGCCGTTCGCCGCAAAAGTTGAATCCGCCATTCAGGAAGAACAGAATTTCTATCGCCTTATACGGGAGGTTCTCGTTGCCAGTCTCTACAGCCACTCTCCGAATATCTGTATCGAGGTTGGTCGTCAGAACTCCCCCGGCCATCTGCGGCCGAGCTTTGACACGCTCGAGCAGGCTCTCAAGGAAGTCAGGCAGAACGCCGCATGAACCGCTTTGCCCTGACCGCTGTTCTTTGTCTATGGGGAACCTCCGTCCTCTCCCAGCAGGTTGCGGTCACCTCGGGGGAACATGATGGCTTTACCCGCCTCGTGCTGGAACTGGATCCCGCACTGGACTGGCGGCTGGAGGATAGAACCGGTATCGCAACCCTCATCGTCGAAGGCGCTCCGGTCGATTTTGATACCTCGCGCGTTTTCGACCGTATTTCCAAGGCGCGCCTTGGTGGCCTTTCCACCGAAAAAACCGGAACAGATAGCCGACTAACGCTACAACTGGGCTGCCCCTGTTCGGTGAATGCCTTCCCGTATCTCGCCAGATATATTGTGCTGGACATATCCGACCCGGAAATGCGCCCAACCGTCCGTCCTGTCACAGCCGTGGTTCCGTCCGACCAGCCGCCTCCACCGGACATGATGGAACGTCGCACAACGCTCCCTCCGCTGTTGACACCCCCTGACCGCATGCCTTCGCCACTGGACGCACTTCCGGCGGCAAAGGCAGAAACTACGGACGAGGTTCCCCCCGACATGTCCGCGGATGGAACGGACGACTACGCCGGCCTTGTGGAAGAGGCGCGCACCCGCCTTCTGGAGCAAATGACAATGGCGTCGGAAACGGGGTTGATAGACCTGAGCGAGGCTTTGCCTCCGGCCGATCCTGCGCCAGCCGAATCTGGTGTCGAACCCAATCGGGAAAGCCCTCCCATCGAAACCGTTGCAGACAAACCGCAAAACGGTTCCCAATTTGCGGTTTCTTCTGTTTTTGACAGGGACAAACGCGTTTCCGGTGTCGAGAAAAACCAGGGAGATCAGGCTTGTCCGGCCGAAAGTCTGCTGGATATCGCGTCATGGACCCCGGAAGGTCCGTTTTCAGACCGCCTTGCAGAATTGCGGGGTGATCTGGTGCTGGAGTTCGATCGTATCGACCCGCAAGCAGCAACGCAGATCGCCCAGTTGTACATCCGTTTCGGCCTGGGGCGTGAAGCCCGAATGTATCTGGATGAATACAAAGACATCATCCCCGACGCCGCCCTCCTTGCCGAGATGGCTTTCACCGCCGAAGGCGACAAGATACCCGATGGCGAAATATTGGCCGGGGCCAGCGGATGCTCGGGGCTTGCCGGCCTGTGGTCCGCTGTAGCAACCCGGCAAGCCGGTGACATGAGTGAGGAAACGGCTGCTTCCATTGTTGCAACCCTGTCCGAACTGCCACCGGATCTGCGCCGGCTGTTTGGCCCGCGTCTGTTCAAGGTTCTCGTCGAGGCCGGTTTTCCGGAACTTGCGCAACGGACCAGCGATATTATCGAACGCGCCCCAGGGGCCGACGACCCTTTCCAACGCCTGATTTCTGCGGAACTGGCCCGCGATCGCGGCGAACTTGCGGAGGCGGAACGCCTGTACCGTGGACTGATTGTTCCCCGCTCGAACGCATCGTTGAGGGCGCTTGTAGAACTCGCAGAGATGCGCCTGAAAAACGACATGCAGGCAGACAGGACATTTGTCGCCGATCTCGGAGCCGCGGCGGACGAGCAGCGAGGCACTCTGGATGGTCGAATATTGCGCAGGCTGGAAGTGTTGTGGACAGCAAAAACGGATGGCCCAGAGAAATCCCTGGAACTGGTCGAGCGGACAGTAAAAAAATATCCCGACAGCCGGAATTTTTTCCGCGAGGTTGCTGTGCAGGTTTTTTCAATAACCCTGCCGAGGGCCGAACTGGCGGAAGAGAATCTCACCGCCATGATTAGATATGAAAACCTGCTAGGCACCCCGCAGCAAAATCCGGAAACTTTCCTTCAACTCGCGACAGTTTCGCTGGAAGCCGGACTGCCGGATTTGTCGATCAGGCTTTTGCAGCCTCTGGCCCAGAGCGGAGACGATAAAGTCTCAATATTAATGGCAAAATCCAGCCTGCAATCCTTCAAACCCGTGGCGGCACTTTCAATCCTGGAAAACATCGACAATGATGCCGCAACAATACTGCGGGTCCGGAGCTATCTGGAGCTTGGCGCATTTGGCAGCGCTTTGAGCGAGATTGACAAACTGAAAGAACCGGATCGTTTTCCGGTCCTTCCGGAGTGGTATCCGGGCGATTGGGTAGATGCCGCGAACAACAACGAGGCCGCTGCCGAAATTCGCGATACTTTTGCGTCAGGCATTGATATCGGCGAACCGCAGATACTACCGGACATCTCCTCCGGCCCGGTTTCACTGGAGAAAACCCGCGCTGTCCTGGCGAGGGGAAAAGCGGTGGAGCAGAGATTTTCCGAAATACTGTCCGAGTAAAACCGAACCCGTATTCCCGCAGGCGGGCGGTCAAACCGGCCCCCCCGGAGCCGTTGCGTTTCACGCCCGTTCTTCAAGTATCGTTGATACCGATTGAGTTTATTTCCGAGGCCGGTATCTCGACACCACTGGAAAGAATGATTTTCGCCACCCCGCCGTCGATACGAACCGCGACCGCTTCGCCGGATATAGAAACGTTTCGAACTCCGAGTTCGACACCATTTCGGAAACTGCTTACCTCGATCCGGTAGAGCCCGGATGCCGGAGCTGGGGTAGCAACTCCGGCCATGGGCCACATAATGGAATCGGTATCTGTCGGAATACCGACACGCTCGATTTCCCGACCTTCCAGATCCCGTACGATCAAAGTTGCGGAGTCTGCTGCTGGATCAACAGGGGTTCCAACCTGAACGGGTTGACCGGAATAGTTCACCGGCCCCTCGTACCCAACAGTTTTTCCTATCCATGCGCTGATCCCGACAGCCCCGTTTCGGGAGATGCTCGAAAGAAGTGCATCCAGTTTTGCATTGGTTTGAATCTGTTGTTCCACCGACGAAAATGTAGCCAACTCCGCAACGAATGCCGTCGCATCCATCGGCTTGAGAGGATCCTGATTGCGCATTTGAGCGGTTAGCAGGGTCAGAAATGTTTCAAAGTCCGCGTTTTTTGCGGATGCGGGCTTGGCCGACGCAGGGCGGCCTACGGGCAACTGATCCGCGCTCGTGGAATTTGTGATGTGTACCATGGATCGCTCCTAAAACCGGACGTCTAGTCCATTCCCGACTTCAGGAACCGGGGGGGCGGCAGCCTCCGGCTCCTGAACAAAATACTCTCCCGAGTGAAACATTTCGGCATTCTGGTTTTGTTTGCCGTCGCTCCCGCCATCCCTGAGCGAGAAATTCAAGGCCGCGCCCTCAATTCCGTTTCGCGTCAGTTCGCGAGCGAAAACCTCGGCGTGCCGTCGCAACATATCCACCACTTCCTGCTTTTCGCCGATAATCTGTGCGGTCATTCCGCCGTCTGTCGAGGAAAAGGAAATCGTCACCCGCCCCAACTCCGGCGGATCGAGCCGCAATTCAATTTTCCCGTCCGTAAGCTTTGAAATAGCACCGGAAACCTGCTGAACAATACCGGATTGCACTTCGGCAGACGGGCGAAGGACAGGTGTCGGAGCGAGCGTCCGGTTGAGATTGCTCTCAATGCGGTTTTCGCTGCCGGTTCCCGAAGCCGTTCCGTCAAGTTTTTCCACGTTGGTTTCCCGAGACCACAGATTGACGGTAACCGGCACGGCACCACTCTGCTGGCCGGTGCTTGCAAGTAGCGGAACATTCCCCCATGGCGCCGGTTGAATACGGGTTGGTTCTTCCCGCATTCTCTTTTCAAACCGGGGTTCGGATTGCTGTGTATCAATTGTACTTTCCGGTGACATTCCTCGAATTTCCACGCCCGGAATATCACCCAATGGAATGCTTTTAGGCAATCGGGCTTCGTCAGCTTTGGGCGTGCTTCCCGCCAGATTCCAGTGGAAACTCCGGTTTTCCCGCTCAAAAATTGCGATAGGCGCCGAAGGAGTTTCCCTCAACTTCCCCGTATCTTCACCCTTGATGCTTTCGATCGTATTCACGGCCACATCGACGGGATGCACCGGATTTGCTTCGATCTCGGGCATGGCATCCACCGCTTCCGGAAATGCGTCCGGATTTGGTTGCGAAGTATTATCCGCTTCCTCATCCGGGCTGAAAACTATGGTTACGGCATCGAAATCCAACGCACCGTCGATCGTTTCATCGACGGCAGCGTTGCCGTCTCCGACGCGCGACGCCAATTCTGGAAAATCCGACAATCCGATTTGCATATACCCGCCTCACAGAATCATTTTTTCTGTTTTCTGGCGAAATAGTTACCATTTCTTTACCGCCCTCCTGCAATCATCAATAAAAACGGAGGTCCCAGTGGAACACTATTCAATCACCAGATTTATCCCGCCCGCTCGGCCGGAGCGGTCACTGCAGAAAGTTGCGCAAGAACTGGAAGCTGGTTTCCTGACGGAGATGTTGAAGGCCGGCGGCTTCGGCGCTCCCCGCGACGCGTTTGGCGGTGGTAGCGGAGAGGATGTTTTTTCCAGCCTTCTACTGCGCGAGCAGGCAAAACTGATGGTAGAAAACGGCGGAATCGGACTGGTGGAAAACATAGTCCGTAGCCTCATGCAGGAGAATGGCAATGTTTGAGTCGTGGGTCGGCAGCGCGCGCTATAAAAAAGTCGAACACCTGATTCTCGAAGAGCGGCGCAAGCTTCTCGAAGGGGAGTTCGACAATTTGTTGTCGTTGGCGCGCAAGCGTGAAGCCCTTGTAAACAGCCTGATTGAATCGCGCGCCTTAACTGTCGGACAGGTGCAAAAACTAAAAATGATGGCAGAAAGAAATCAGCGATGCCTGGCAAGCGCTCTCGAAGGCATTCGCAAGGCAAGGCAGCAGGCGGGTCAGAAAAACAGCTTGATTTCAAATACATATGATAAGAATGGTGTCATGGTGAAATCCGGAACAAGCGTTCCGGAACGGAATGTGAAAGCCTGATACAGACAACTTTAGTTACTTAGGGTCGGCCCGTTAAGACTCTGTTATCTTTCCCTTGAAATTCTAACCCTGCAATCTTCAACGATTGGCGCGGCGGAAAAACCCGGTCGCAAACGTCAGAACGGCGGTCACCGGTTGCCCGTGGGCAACTTTATGAAACAGCGGTGTTGAATACGCCGCACGCCGAAGGAAAATTACATGTCCAGTATTCTTACAAACAACAGTGCGATGGTTGCTCTTCAGACACTGAAAAGCATCAATTCCAATCTGGCCGATACGCAGAAGGCGATCTCGACCGGTAAAGACATCTCCTCCGCCAAGGATAACTCCGCGGTCTGGGCCATCTCGAAGGTAATGGAGTCCGACGTTAGCGGTTTCAAGGCCATCAGTTCGTCGCTGGCTCTTGGCCAGTCGACTGTCGCGGTGGCAACCGCGGGCGCGGAGCAGGTCACCGACCTTCTCAACCAGATGAAAGAAAAGGTGGTCGCGGCAACTGGCGAAAACGTCGACAACGCCAAAATTACCGCCGATGTAAACGAACTGAAAAACCAGATCACCTCGATCATTGGCGCTGCCCAGTTCAACGGCGCAAACCTTCTCAATACCGCCGGCGGGAATATCACGGTCCTGTCCTCGCTCGATCGCGATGCCACAGGCACGGTGACGGCGTCAAATATCACGGTTGCTTCGGTGGATTTCGAGGCGGGCCTCGACCTGACAACGATCGATGTGTCCACGTCGGCGGCGGCGGATACCTCTCTGGCAGCCATGGAAACCCTGATCCAGACGGCTGTTGACGGGGCGGCAGCACTCGGCGCCTCCCAGAGCCGGATCAGCGCCCAGAGCGATTTTGTCTCCAAGCTGACCGACGCCATGAAGTCCGGTATCGGGGCGCTGGTAGATGCCGATATGGAAGCCGCCTCCGCGCGTTTGCAGGCCCTTCAGGTCCAGCAGCAGCTGGGTGTGCAGTCTCTGTCCATCGCCAATCAGGGCGCACAGTCTATCCTGTCGCTGTTCCGGTAAATCCGGTCCGCCGGGCGTATCCATTTCGCCCGGCGTATCCATAGCGTTTCCGGAATGATTGCTTCCGGGACAAACGAACGGAGCGCCCCATGAATATAGCTGCACTCGCCCAATCGGTCTATTCGGACGCACAGGCGCCGACGAGAACCGAGCGCGCCACCGAATATCAGGCCTTTGCCAGAATTACCCGACGCCTGTCTGCTGCAGGAACATCGGGTTCGGCAAAGTTTCCGGAACTCGTGGCCGCAGTTCATGACAACCGCCGCCTGTGGAATATTCTGGCAATCGATGTTGCCAGTTCCGACAACACGCTTCCGGCCGAATTGCGCGCCCGGATATTCTATCTGGCCGAGTTTACAGAATTGCACAGCGCCAAGGTGCTTTCCCGGGAACAGGATGCCTCTGCTTTGATTGATATCAATATGGCTGTAATGCGCGGCCTGAGCGGATCGACGGAGGGGAGTTCATGAGTGGCCTCGTTCTGAAACTCCGCCCCGGAGAGCGCGTATTGATCAACGGTGTTGTCATGCAAAACGGTGACCGGCGCGCCAAGCTGAATATCCTTACCTCCGGCGCCCATGTTCTTCGCCTGCGAGACGCCATTCACCCTGACGAGGCAAATACGCCGGTTCGCCGGGTCTGTTACATCGCGCAACTCGTTCTTGCCGGAGAAGCCGACCCGAGCCGTGCGCGCAAGCAGCTTCTGAGCGGTATCGAGCAGCTGAGCCAGGTGTTTACCGACACCGACAGCCGCACCCATCTGAACGATGCGACCGCGCATGTTGTCGAAAGCAGGTTCTACCCCGCCCTCAAGGCTCTGCGGGGACTTCTCGCACGGGAACAACGCTTGATGGAACGGGCGCAATGAGCGACTTTATCGCGACAATTCCGGTCTCCGGCTATGCGGGCTGGCGGTTCCTCGAGCGCACGGTCGAGCGTCAACAACGGGCGTTCGACAATTCGGCGCAAGTCAAACGCGATCTCGAATATTTTAACGCCAATATAGCGAATGCCACCACGGCCGAGAATCTCGTCGCCGACCGTCGTCTTTTGAGGGTTGCGCTTGGGGCCTTCGGGCTTGATGACGATATCAGCAAGAAAGCCTATGTACTGAAAGTTCTGTCCGAAGGCACAGAGGCGAAGCAGGCTTTTGCAAACCGTCTTGTCGACAAACGATACCGCGCGTTCGCCGAGGCTTTCGGATATGGAAACAGGCTTGGCGCGAAGGTAAAAGACGCAGGCTTCGCGCAAACTATTTCAGAACGTTACAGGATACGCCAGTTCGAGGTTGCGATCGGGGAGGCCGATCAGTCGATGCGCCTCGCTATGGGGTTCTCCAGACAAATTCCCGAGTTACTGAATTCGGCGACGACGGACTCTTCTGCGTGGTTTCAAATTCTCGGAAACCCACCGCTGCGCGCGGTGTTCGAAACGGCCTACGGTTTGCCGCGGAGTTTCGGGGCTCTCGACGTTGATCGCCAACGGGAAATTCTGCGCGACAAAACAAACCGGCTTACGGGAGATCCGGCGGCTCAGGGCTTTCGTGATCCTGCAAATGTTGAGAAACTGCTCCAGCGGTTTTTTTTGCGCAAACAAATGGCCGAAGGCCCTTCTGCAGGCGTTCGTGGTTCTGCGGCACTTTCCCTTTTGACAAATGCTGCTGGCAGTATGGCGAGCCTGTTCCAGTCGCGATTGAACTGAGCGAAGACAATATTGCGGCTCGCACTGCATTTTTCTTGGTATACCCCGATATTTTTCGCTAGTCTGCACCGAAGGCAGTCGTCGAACTGTCAGGAAGGGGTGCTGAGTGTCCAAGCGTATTCTGATTGTCGAAGACGAACCGAACATCGTCGAATCTCTGTCTTTCCTGCTTGAGCGTTCGGGCTTTACCGTGTTCGCCATTGACGATGGCGCACAAGCTATCGCGCAGGTATCGGAAACGAAACCGGACCTGGTGATCCTTGATGTGATGCTTCCCAATCGTTCCGGATTCGACATTCTGCGTGAACTGAAGCAGGATCCGGGGGGGCCGTTTGTCCTGATGCTGACCGCAAAAGGACAAAGCCGGGACCGACAGCAAGCCGAAGAAATCGGCGTTGACCACTTTATCACCAAACCGTTTTCCAACACCGAAATTGTCGCGACTGTCGAGGAAATTCTGGCATGAAGGAGAAGGACCGCGATCTCGCCGAAAGAGCTTTCCGCCGCCGCCGCCGTCAGGATGCGGCGCTGGTTCTGCCGGTTTTCGGAATCATCATGCTGATGACGCCGGTTCTCCAGCTGTTTTCCCGGGACGCGAAGATTTTCGGGGCGCCGCTGCCGTTTGTCTATGTTTTCGGCATGTGGATACTTCTTATCATTCTGGCCAAACGCCTGTCCCGACTGCTGACAAAGGGCGACGAGGGAGACTGATCTGCTAACCTTCAACATCCTTCTCGCTGCCAGCATCGGCTATGTTGCTCTGCTTTTCACCATCGCTTTCTGGGCCGAAAGCCGGGCGCGCCGCGGGCAGCTCGGATGGTTGCGCTCCCCGCTCGTCTATACGCTTTCGATTTCGGTCTATGCTACTGCATGGACATTCTACGGCGCCGTTGGTTCCGCTGCCCGTAACGGTCTAGAATTCGTCACCATCTACCTCGGCCCGACGCTTGTCTTTATCGGTTGGTGGTGGCTTTTGCGCAAACTCCTGCGGATCGGGCGAACACAGCGCATCACCTCCATCGCCGACCTGATTTCCTCCCGCTACGGCAAAAGCGCCACCCTCGGCGTGGTCGTAACCCTGCTCGCTGTCATCGGATCGACCCCCTATATCGCGCTACAGCTCCAGTCTATCACAACCAGCCTGTCGGTGTTTTCCCCCGCCGATACCGGCTTTTCAAACGCGAACGTCTCCGCCTTCTGGATCGCGGCCGTTCTGGCCGTATTTACCATCCTGTTCGGCACCCGGAATGTCGATGCGAACGAACGTCACCACGGGGTGGTTACCGCCATCGCGCTCGAGGCCGTGGTGAAGCTTTTCGCCCTGCTCGCCGTCGGTATTTTCGTTGTCTGGGGCATCGGAGACGGCCCCGCCGGTATTTTTTCCCGCATGTCGCCGGAAATGCTGCACACCGAGTCCATTTTCGGCCCGCGCTGGGTCGCACTGACATTCCTTTCGGCCACGGCGATCATCACCCTTCCGCGGATGTTCCAGGTGACCATCGTCGAAAACTCCGACGAGCGCCACCTTGCCACCGCCAGCTGGGCCTTCCCGCTCTACCTGTTCCTGATGAGTCTTTTCGTCCTGCCCATCGCCATCGCGGGCCAGTCGATTTTGCCCGAGGGCGCAAACCCCGACCTTTTCGTCCTTACCGTGCCGCTGGCCGAGGGGCAGAACGCCCTTGCCCTTCTTGCCTTCCTCGGCGGCTTTTCCTCCGCGACATCCATGGTGATTGTCGCGGCCATTGCCCTGTCGACCATGGTTTCGAACCATATCGTCATGCCGCTCTGGCTCCGCTACGGCAAGGGCCGGATTTCCACCAGTGGCGACGTGCGCAACGTCCTGTTGCTCAGCCGCCGCATGAGCATCGCCGGTCTGCTCCTGCTCGGGTATTTCTACTTCCGTCTTACCGGTGGCTCCAGCGCGCTCGCTTCCATCGGCCTGATTTCTTTCGCCGGTGTCGCGCAAATTCTGCCCAGCCTGCTCGGCGGTATATTCTGGCGCAGTGCCACGCGCACCGGGGCGCTCGCCGGGCTCGGGGCCGGTTTTGCGTTCTGGGCCTACACCCTGTTTTTGCCCAGCTTCGAGGGCAGCTTTATCCTTTCTTCCGACACCATCGAATACGGGTTGTTCGGCCTGTCGTGGCTGCGGCCGCAGGAGCTTTTCGGCCTGAGCGGCTACGACCCGCTGGTCCACAGCATGTTCTGGTCGCTCGGGATCAACACAGTGCTGTTCATCGGCCTGTCCCTTGTCGTCACCCCGCGCCAGCTCGAACGCATTCAGGGCGCGCAGTTCGTCGATGTTTTCCGGCAGTCCGACAGTCGCTCCTCCGGCATTGTCATTCGTCGCTCCGCAACCTCCGAGGATCTGTTCACCCTCGCGCAGCGGATCCTCGGCACTATGCCCGCGCATCGCCTGTTCACCCAGGCCGCCAGCGAGCAGGGCCGCCCGTCCGGCCTGCCGGAACCGACCGATAGTTTTATCGGGTTGCTTGAACGTGAACTGACCGGCAGTGTCGGCGCGGCCTCGGCGCATGCGATGGTGTCGCAAATTGCCGGAGGTGGCACGGTTTCGGTCGAGGAACTGATGAAAATCGCTGACGAAACAGCACAAATCATGGAATACTCCCAACAGCTTGAGCAACAGTCGCGCGAGTTGGCCGAAACTGCCAAAAAATTGCGTCAGGCCAATGCCCAGCTGACCGAGATCGGGGCGCAGAAGGATGCCTTCCTGTCGCAAATTTCGCACGAGTTACGCACGCCGATGACATCCATTCGCTCTTTTTCCGAGATACTTCAGAACGAGGAAGATATCACGACCGAGCAGGCCCAGCGTTTTGTCGGCATCATCAACGCCGAAAGCCAGCGCTTGACCCGCCTGCTCGACGAGATTCTGGACCTCAGCTTTCTGGAATCCGGCCGCGTCAAATGGAACCTTGCGCCGGTGTCGCTCACCGAGGTCATCGATCATGCGTTGGCCAGCGTCGAGGGGCAGCGCGCGGAGGGCGACGTGAAAATCCTCCGGCGGGGTGACTCCGATGTGACCGTGCAGGCGGATTTCGATCGCTTGGCACAGGTGTTTATCAACCTTCTGTCCAACGCCATCAAATATGGCGGCGCCGACGAGCCGGAAATCACGATTCATGTACGCAAGGTTGGCAAAATTGCCATGATCGGGGTGATCGACAACGGTGTCGGCATCCGCCCCGAGGATCGCGAGAAGGTGTTCGAGAAATTCTCGCGCCTGTCCGAAATCACCCTTGCGGGCAGCGCCGGTCTCGGCCTGCCGATCAGCCGCGAAATCATGCGCAACCTTGGAGGAGACCTGACCGTCGAGGAAAATGCCCCCGGTGCCGTTTTCCGGATTACTGTGCCGCTCGCCAGTTCCCGAGGATTTCCTGCCCCGTCATCAGATCCAGATGCGCGCCGCCGCCGTTCTTGAACAGGGTGATATCGGCGTCGTTGGTCCGCCCTTCCGCCCCGTTCGCCAGATCATACAGATCGCCCAGAACGTCGGTCTCGGCAATCGCGCCGCTGGCAATCGGGATCATCAACTCGCCGATGTGGTTGATGGTCGTCGCGCGACTGTCCACGAACACCTTTGCCCGCTGCATCGCCAGATCGTCAGCTTCGCGCATGTCGGCCTTGAAAGCGCCGATCAGGTCGATGTGCTGCCCCTCGCGCAGCCATTTCCCTTTCAGGATCGGCTCTGAAATCATGGTTGCACAGGAGACTATATCCGCCGCGCGCACCGCGCTTTCCAGATCGTCGGCAACCGCAACGCCCAGCGCCTCCGCCTTGCTGCGGGTGCGGTTCCAGACGGTGATTTCAATGCCGGGAAACACGGCGGAATAAGCCTCGATCAACGAAGCCGCTACAGCCCCCGCTCCGACAATCAGCAAGCGGCGCGAGTCCGGCCGTGCCAGCAGCTTCGCTCCCAGCACCGAATCCGCCGCCGTTTTCCATTTGGTTACCAGACCGGAATCGATCACTGCCTCGACGGTTCCGGTTTCATCCTCGAACAAAACCATCGCGCCGTGGACGCTCGGCAAACCCTTGTCGGCATTGGCAGGCACAACCGTCACCGATTTCACTGCCACCCCGAACCCGTCGATCCATGCCGCGCGGGACAACAGCGTATCCGCGCCGCGCTGCACGAACTGGTCCGCGATTTGCGGTGCGGCGAGGCGATGCCCGTCCAGCAGCGCCGCAACCATCCGGTTCCAGTCCAGCAGGTGTTCGACGTCTTCGGCGCGGATATACGGAACCATCTATAGGACCGCAGCGATGGCCTTGGCCAGATCGTCCAGCCCGTCGGCGGGCAGGCCGGCCACGTTGAAACGGCTGTCGCCGACCATGTAAACGCCATAATCCTCGCGCAGTTTCTCCACCTGCTCGGCGCTCAACCCGAGGCGCGAGAACATACCGCGATGCTCGGTGATGAAATCGAAACGGTCGGAATTGGTCTCGCGGCGCAGGGCATCGGCCAGCCCCTGACGCAGCGACAGCATCGAGGTCCGCATGTCCTCCAGCTCCACCATCCAGTCGGCTTTCAGTTCGGGGTCGGCCATGATCATGGCAAC
>WFTU01000222.1 GCA_015485375.1 Paracoccaceae bacterium
ATACATAACCCGTTAATTCATACAGGGAGATTTTCATGCACAAGGTCTATGAAAATGCCGCCGCCGCGCTCGAGGGCGTGCTGTTCGACGGCATGAGCATCGCCTCGGGAGGATTCGGCCTCTGCGGCATACCCGAAAACCTGATCGAGGGTATCCGCGACGCGGGTGTGAAAGACCTGACGATTGCCTCCAATAATGCAGGCGTGGACGGGTTCGGCATCGGCGTGTTGCTGGAAAACAAACAGGTCAGGAAAATGATCTCCTCCTACGTCGGGGAAAACGCCGAATTCATGCGGCAGTATCTGTCCGGCGAACTGGAACTGGAATTCAATCCGCAAGGCACTCTGGCCGAACGGATGCGGGCCGGCGGTGCGGGCATCCCCGGTTTCTACACCAAAACCGGCGTCGGCACGGTGATTGCCGAGGGCAAGGAGCATAAGGATTTCGTCGGAGAAACCTATATTCTGGAAACCGGCATCGTCACCGACCTGTCCATCGTCAAGGCATGGCAGGGCGATCGCGCCGGCAACCTGATTTTCCGCAAGACCGCGCGCAACTTCAATCCGCCCGCCGCGACCTGCGGAAAAATCTGCATCGCGGAAGTGGAGGAGCTTCTGCCCGTAGGCAGTCTCGACCCCGACAAAATCCACACACCGGGCATTTACGTCCACCGGATTTTCGAGGGCGACCACGAAAAACGCATCGAACAACGCACAGTGCGGGAGGGTTAGATCATGGCTTGGGACAGAAACCGGATGGCGGAACGCGCCGGACAGGAACTGCAAGACGGCATGTATGTGAACCTCGGCATCGGCATCCCGACGCTGGTATCGAACTTCATCCCCGAGGGCGTGGACGTGACGCTGCAATCAGAAAACGGCATGCTCGGCATGGGCCCCTTCCCGACCGAGGACGAAATCGACGCCGATCTTATCAACGCCGGCAAACAAACCATTACCGAGCTGCACCGCACGAGCTATTTCGACAGTGCCACGTCCTTCGCCATGATCCGTGGCGGCAAGATCGACATGGCGATCCTTGGCGCAATGGAAGTGGCGGAAAACGGAGACCTCGCCAACTGGATGATTCCGGGCAAGCTGGTCAAGGGCATGGGGGGCGCGATGGATCTGGTGGCAGGTGTGAAACGGGTGGTGGTCCTGATGAGCCACGCCAACAAACACGGCGATTCCAAGGTGTTGAAGGAATGCACCCTGCCGCTGACCGGCAAGGCTGTGGTGGATCGCATCATCACCGAACTGGGCGTTTTCGACGTGGTCGAAGGTGGCTTGAAGATCGAGGAAATCGCCGAGGGCGTGACTCTCGATGAAATCCGCGCCAAGACAGAAGCCACGCTCCTCGTCTAGAACAGCGACCCTTGCGAACCGTCGCCGGAGCCTCTCGCAGGCTTCGGCGCTTTCTTTTTCGCCGGCTTGCCATCGGTGGACACCGGCCATATGCCGTCAGAGAATTCCACCTCCAGCGCCGCAAATTTTGCGGCCTGTTTTCGCGTCGTAACCACCTGCCCTTCGGCGCGCACCACCGCATAGCCACGCGCCAGCGTGTTGCGGTAGCTCAGGGTATCAAGGGTACGTACCAACGCCGCCAGCCGCCGTCGAGCATCCGATATTGCGCGCGCGACTTCGGGCTGCAAGCGGCCCTGCCAGCGCTCCAGTTCGCGCCTTTTACGCACAATATCCTGCTGCAAGGCCTCCGGCCGCAACCGTTCGGCCCCGCGCCGCGACAGCTCCGCCCGTTTGCGATGGGTCACACCGGAGAGCGCCATCGGCAGGCGCATCGCCAGATTGTCGAGCCGTTGCACACGCTCCGCCAGAATCCCCTCGGGGCGCGGCAGGGCGCGGGCGACATCGCGCAACCGTTGCCGGCGTTGTTCCAGCCCGCGCGCCAAGGCACGACGACGGCGTTCCTCCAGCGCCGCGACATGCGCCGACAGATCGGCCCGCACCGGCACCGCCATTTCCGCAGCCGCCGTCGGCGTCGGCGCGCGCTGGTCGGAGGCATAATCAATCAGCGTGGTGTCGGTTTCATGCCCGACCGCCGAGATCAGCGGAATTTCCGATTCCGCCGCCGCCCGCACCACGATTTCCTCGTTGAAACCCCAAAGATCCTCGATCGAGCCACCGCCGCGCGCGACGATCAGCACATCGGGACGCGGCATCGCCCCGCCCGGCGTCATCTCGTTGAAACTGCGGATGGCCGCCGCCACCTCCGGCGCACACCGGTCCCCCTGCACCACCACCGGCCAGAGCAGAACCTTGCGCGGAAAACGGTCCCGCAACCGGTGCAGGATATCGCGAATAACCGCCCCCGAGGGCGAGGTTATCACCCCGATCACCTCCGGCAGATAGGGTAGCGGGCGTTTGCGTTCCGGCGCAAACAGCCCCTCCGCCGCCAGCGCCGCCTTGCGTTTTTCCAGCATCGCCATCAGCGCGCCGACACCGGCAGGGGCGATATCCTCGATCACCATCTGGTAGCGGCTCTGCCCGGGGAATGTGGTCAGCCGCCCCGTCGCGACAACCTCCATCCCCTCCTCCGGCTGCACGCGCAACCGCCCAGCAACACCCTTCCAGATCACCGAGGCCAGCACGGCGCGGTCGTCTTTCAGGTCCAGATAGAGATGCCCCGATTTCGGCCGCGAGACCCGCCCGACCTCGCCACGGATACGCACGTGGGAAAACTCCCCCTCGATCAGGCGCTTCACAACGCCGGAAATCTCGGAAACGCTGAATTCGGGGGCGTTCTCCCCCTCGGCCGGATCGTCAATCAGGTCAGACATTTTGCACCCTTGCAACTGTTCACCGCCAACCCTAGAACAGCCACCAGCAAAGGCCAAGAGAGGACGCGGCATGAACATCCTTATTCTCGGCGGCGGCGGCCGCGAACATGCGCTCGCATGGGCCATCGCCCAGAACCCCAAATGCGACCAGCTGTTCTGCGCCCCCGGCAACGCGGGCATCGCCGAGGTCGCGCAATGCGTGGACCTTAATCCGGACGACGGCGACGCCGTGGTCGATTTCTGCGCCGCCGAAAGCATCGGCTTCGTCGTCATCGGTCCCGAAGCCCCGCTGGCCGCCGGCGTTTCCGATCGCCTCCGCGCCGCCGGCATCCTGACCTTCGGGCCAAGCAAGGCCGCCGCGCAACTGGAGGCCTCCAAAACCTTCACCAAGGAAATCTGCGCCGCCTGCAACGCCCCCACCGCAGCTTACGCCCATTTCACCGATGCCGACGCGGCCAAGGAATACGTCCGCCAACAGGGCGCACCGATCGTCATCAAGGCCGACGGTCTGGCTGCCGGCAAGGGCGTCGTCGTCGCCATGACCCTGCCCGAGGCCCTCGCCGCCATCGACGACATGTTCGGCGGCGCATTCGGCGCGGCGGGTGCCGAAGTGGTGATCGAGGAATTCATGGAGGGCGAGGAAGCCTCGTTCTTCATCCTCTCGGACGGCGAGAACATCCTGCCCGTCGGCACCGCACAGGACCACAAGCGCGCCTTTGACGGCGACAAAGGCCCCAACACCGGCGGCATGGGCGCCTACTCCCC
>WFTU01000223.1 GCA_015485375.1 Paracoccaceae bacterium
CAATGGAGAGGATAATCTGCCATTGGACCGGCGGCGGCGGCCGGGCGAACGCCAAGGACAGGGAGCACTATCACCGGCTCGTCGAATATGATGGAACGGTGGTCGCCGGCACCGAGGCAATCGAGGATAACATCGTCACAGCGGACGGCGACTACGCGCGCCACACCCTGAACCTGAACACCGGCTCGATTGGCGTGGCCTGCTGCGGGATGCGTGGCGCGACCGAGATCCCGTTTGACAGCGGCCCGGCGCCGATCACCGAAAAGCAATGGCGGGTATTCTGCATTCTGATTGCCGATCTGTGTCGGGAATACGCAATTCCGGTGACGCCGGAAACCGTGCTGACCCATGCCGAGGTTGAGCATACCCTGGGAGTGAAGCAGCGCGGGAAATGGGATTTCACCAGGCTGTCTTTTCGGCCAGATCTTCGCGGGTCCAAGGCCATCGGTGATTACATGCGCCAGATGGTTGGCGAGGCGCTGATGGATCTCGACCCGCCGCCAGTGCCGATCGACCGCCCCACGCTACGGGTCGGCAATACTGCACGGATGATCGACGTTGACGCGCTGCAAATCGACCTCCGCGACCTCGGCTACTTCGTCGGCAAGGTGGACGGGCTGTTCGGCCCGCGCACCCGTGCGGCTGTCATGGCATTTCAATCCGACAATGGCCTCGTCGCGGATGGCGTTGTCGGCCCGCGGACCTGGGCGGCGCTGCGCGATGCAAAACCGGCGCCGGTGCGTGATGTGAGCGAGGCAGACCTGCGTGACGGTGGCTCGCGCACCATCGCCGAGGCCGACAAGGTGCAGACCGGCGCAACCGTGCTCGGCGCCGGTTCTGCCGCAATGGTCGCGCTCGATCGAGCCGATGATGTGAGCGCCGGGCTGACGGCTGCGCAGGGTGCACTGGACAAGGCGCAGGCGCTGGTGCTGGCCTATTGGCCGCTGCTGTTGATCGCGGCCGCTGGCTGGCTGATCTGGCGCTTTGCCGGGCGGATCAAGGCGGTGCGGGTGGCCGACGCGCGCAGCGGCGCGCATCTGGGGCGGTGATGCTGGCGTTTGCCACATGGCTGACCGGCGGCATCCAGAAATGGGTCGGCATCGGCATCGCCGTGCTGCTGGTGCTTGGCACATTCGGCGCGGCGATGAAGCGCAGCGGGCGCAAGGAGGCAGAGGCGCGCGCGGCCAACCGCGCGGCGCGCAACTACATTGAGACCAGGAGGCGGATTGATGCGAGCATTTCCAAACCGCGCGACGCCGACAGCGCTCGCGCTGCTCTTGAGCGGATGCGGGGCGGCCTACGCGCCAAGTGAACCGGGGATCTGCGACGGGTTGCTCGGCCCGGCCAACGACCATGTTCAAGCGTTGCTTGATCAAGGCGTTTCGGATCGGGCTATAATCACGGGCGAGCGATTAATCACCGGACTGAAGGACGGCTGCGGGTGGGTGGTGCCGTAGCCCGCGCGAGTCCACAAGGCGGCTTGTGTCGCAGCTTCATTCTCATTCTGATCACAAGAGGGCGCTTCTGGCGCCTTTTCTGGTTCACATTTCGGTTCACAATCTGGTTCACATGATTCGGCTAGGCTTCCATCAAGCCTTTGAAAACCAAATCAATCTAAATTTCGCGCAATGTAGTGTGGCGGACTTCGTCTCCGCCAGATAACCTTGCTTGTATTGCGCCTAAAATACTGACAATAAACACTTTATGCCAAAGTGGGGAGGCTGCTACCCCTTTTTATCGCTGGTTTTGGTTCACAATTTGGTTCACATTCTGGTTCACGGATATTGTTGCAAATGGCGCGGGAATCAGGGCATGAACAATGGCATGACGATCATTCGCCGGGGGAAATCGTATTATCTGCGCAGGCGCGTTCCCAAACGCTACGCCCCCGTGGAGGATCGAACCTTCTTCCATCGTTCCTTGCACACCGACAGCGAGGCCATCGCCCGAGAAAAGGCCGCGATGGTCTGGACGCAGGCAATCGAGGGCTGGGAGGACCGCCTAGCGGGTAATGACGCCAGCGCCGCAGAGCGCTTCGAGGCGGCGCGCAACATCGCCAAGCGGCACGGCTTCCGGTTTCTGCCGATCGACAAGGTTGCATCGTTGCCGCGCGACAAGTTCTTTGATCGCGTCGAGGCCGCCGGTTCCGTGACTGGCGACAAGAAGGCTTTTGAGGCCGCGGCGATCCTGGGCGCCGTTGAGCAACCGAAGATCACCGTCAGCGCCGCCCTCGACTTTTTCTGGGGCATGTCCAAGGACCGCATCATCGGAAAGAGTGACGATCAGCGCCGACGCTGGCGAAACCCGCGCATCAAGGCGGTTCGCAATTTCGTGAACGTGGTCGGGGATCTGCCTATCGACGAGATCACCGGCGACGACATGCTGGCATTCACCGATTGGTGGACGGAAAAAATCGAGCGTGAAGGCCTGACGCCGAACTCTGCGAACAAGGATCTGACCCACTTCTGCAACATCATCAAGAC
>WFTU01000224.1 GCA_015485375.1 Paracoccaceae bacterium
GTTTACAAATCCCTGGCGCGATAAACCCGCGGGTTGATGGCCCGCTCGCTCAGTGGGCAGGGTTATACAGCGGATTGGTTAAGAAACCGTCAACATTCCGGCACATTCACCGCCAGCCCGCCTTGCGAGGTTTCCTTGTAGTTGCTGTTCATGTCGAGACCGGTCTGGCGCATGGTCTCGATGCAGGTGTCAAGCGAGATCAGGTGTTGCCCGTCGCCGCGCAGGGACAGGGAGGCGGCGGAGATGGCCTTGATCGCGCCCAGACCGTTGCGCTCGATACAGGGGGCCTGCACGAGGCCCTTTACCGGATCGCAGGTCATGCCGAGGTGGTGTTCCAGTGCAATCTCGGCGGCGTTTTCCACCTGTTCGGGCGTGCCGCCCATCACGGCACAGAAACCGGCGGCGGCCATGGCGGAGGCGGAGCCGACCTCGCCCTGACAGCCGACCTCGGCGCCGGAGATCGAGGCGTTGTTCTTGATCATGCCGCCGATTGCGGCAGCGGTGAGCAGGAAATCGGGGATGCGCGCGCGGCTGGCACCCGGCACATGGTCGAGGTAGTAGCGGATCGTGGCCGGCAGCACGCCGGCGGCGCCGTTGGTCGGGGCGGTGACGACCTGCCCGCCGGCGGCGTTTTCCTCGTTCACCGCGATGGCGTAGGTGCTGATCCAGTCGTTGACGGTGTGGGGCGCGACGAGGTTCCGGCCGCGCTCGGCCAGCAACGCCTCGTGCATGGTGCGGGCGCGGCGGCGCATGTTCAGCCCGCCGGGCAGGGTGCCGCCGGTTTGCAGGCCGCGGTTGATGCAGGTCTCCATCACCGTCCAGATGCGGGCGAGGCGGTTGTCGAAATCCTGCGCCTGTATGTGGACGAGTTCGTTGGCGCGCTTCATTTGCGCAATGGATTTGCCGGATTTTCGGGCCATGGACAGCATCTCGCCCGCGTGGGCAAAGGGGTAGGGCACGCCGACGGGGATTTCCAGCCCGTCGTCATGTTCGGCCATTTCCTTCGCCGTCAGGATGAAGCCGCCGCCGACGGAGAAATAGGTCTCGCGCATGTAGAGGTTGCCGCCCGCGTCATAGGCCGAGAGGATCATGCCGTTGGCGTGGCCGTCGAGCGGCGGGCCGTAGTCGAAAACGATATCGCGGGCGGGCCGGAAGTCGAGGGTGCCGAGGCTGGGCGGGGAGATTTTGCCGCTTTTGCGGATTTCGGTTTCGGTGACATCGGCGGCGTTGGCCTCGAAGGTTTCCGGCTCGAATCCGGCGAGGCCGAGCAGAACCGCGCGGTCGGTGGCGTGGCCCTTGCCGGTGAAGGCGAGCGAGCCGTGCAGCGAGCAGCCGAGGCGCGCCAGCGTGCCGGAGCCGGGGATGCGGTCGGTGCCGTCGCGCAAGGATTGCAGGAATCGCGCTGCCGCCACCATCGGGCCGACGGTGTGCGAGGAGGAGGGGCCGACGCCGACCTTGAAGATATCGAAAACGCTGAGAAACACGACGGGCCATCCTGCATTGGGTTCGGTTCTCTATAGGACATGTTTCCGATAGGAAACAACGGAAAACCGACCTGTTGGGGCGGATTTGCGTAAGGTTTCGGGGCGTGCGTGGGGAAATGGTTAATATATCTACTAAACCGGTTTAGTGGTTTGTTAACCCGGAGAAAAACGGCGTGTATTCAATCGGGTAGTGGTGGCGAAAGGGGTTAATGGCTGGTAAAGCGTATTCTATTAAACCGGATTAGTGGAATTGAGACGGCGGCGGCGAGCGGTTTCGTCCCCGTAAATCCGTCAATTTGATGTGACCTGCGTTATCTCGCCCCTCGCCGCGCCGGACAAAAGCGCCTATAAGACCGGTAACACAGATATTATCGAAGGATTCACCCATGGAAAAACCCGAACCCGGGCCAGAGCGCGCCAAATTCGCCGCTGCAGAAAAGGCGCTCGATTTTGTTGAACCGGGGATGTTGCTGGGCCTTGGCACCGGTTCCACCGCCGATATTTTCGTGCGCCTGCTGGGCGAGCGTGTGGCTGAAGGGCTGGAGATTACCGGCGTGCCGACCTCGACCCGCACCCGCGATCTGGCGGCGAGCCTGAATATCCCGCTCACCACGCTGGAGTAGGTCGAGAAGCTCGACCTCGTGATCGACGGGGCGGACGAGTTCGACCGGCGCATGAA
>WFTU01000225.1 GCA_015485375.1 Paracoccaceae bacterium
ACCGCCCTTGTGGCGCCGGGCAGGGTCGAGGTTCGACTCGATCCAGGCGAGCCCTTTCGCCACGTCGATGGTGCCATCCGGGCGCACGGGGAGCCCCTCGGCAATCAGCTGCGAGATACGCCCCTTGGTCAAACCGACACGCGCGGCGAAGGCGGTCTTGGTCTCGGCGCTGTCGAGTTTAGTCATTTTCGCCCCCTGACGCTGGCGGTGCGATGCGCCAAGCCCCCCCACATACGAATGGGCGCAAAAGGAACCGTCCGATGGCCCGAGACCCGCCCATCCTCCGGTTAACGACGGTTCTGAAAGTTTCACGATGCGGATCGGTTTTTGGCATCGGTTGACGAATTGTCTGGTGGGAATGGTGGAGATTGGTGGGGTGTTTCCCCCTGTTCATCGTTGTTGTCACGGATCGCACGGCGTTGGGGTAATGCGCTTTCAGCGACGTGTTCTTCGGCTTTGACAGTTTTTCGGACAAACATAGATTCCGACCGGAATATCCCCACCAAAGCCACCAAACCCACCAGACGGATCGGGAATGAATTTCACGCATCGGCATGCTTCCGGAAACTTTCAGAACCGCTGTGGATCGCTGTTGCGGCCGTTTCCACCCTTTCGAGCTGCCAGCGCGCCCGCCCTGCCGACACCCCTGCCGCGACCAGGCGATGCCCACCGACGACGCGGTTCTGGTGTGCGCTGATCCATTTTCCGAGCCTTGCACCATTGATCGCCCCTCCCGTACCAGCGACTCGTAGCAACGCCTCGCGGAACTCGGGGTGGACGAATTCTGAACCGCCATGGAATTGCGCGCGTTGTTCTGTCGCGCGATCGATAACCTGGCGGACACTGACTCGATCCATGCCGATGACTTCGCGCCACTGTTCGAGAACGGCTGTCAATGCCTCAAGCTTGGGATCGGCCCCGCGCAACTCCTCCATCGTGTCGCAGGGATCTGCCTCGTCGAGCCAGATCAGCGCATCGCGCACCCAGCGCGACCAATCGTTGAACGAGCCCAACGGTGGGCGCTGCGGTGGTCGGCCGGCAATGTGATAGGCTCGCAGCATGGTGAGCGCCGCGGCGACGTAATTCCCGCGCTGGGCCTTCACCATAGCGGTGGGGTCACGGTCGAAGGCGCGCAGCTCCGGCCGTTCGACCCCGGCATCGAGCGTGGCCCGAAGTGCGCGGCGGGTCATGTCTCCCTCGAAAGTCAGATTGTTGCCTGTGGCAAAGATCGTGGCGTTGCTTGGAACCTCGGCATTCACGGACTTGCCAAGGATGCGGACCTTGAGGCTGGTTTGCGTCATGGTCTGGCAGAGGAGTTCGCCGCTCAGCGGTTCTTCGCAGTTGTCGATGGCGATCAGCACATCGCCTGCAATCAGCGCAGCGCCAAGCCGCTTTTCCATTTCCTCCTCGGACTTTCCCTGTGAGATCACCGGCGCTGGTCGGGCGGTGGCGATCAGGCTTGCGAGATCGACCAGCATGGACTTGCCTGTCCCGGCCGTCGGTGCGTTGAAGCCGTGTAGCGGGGCTGTGGGCAGCGAGCGGCGCACCAGCGCCGTCAGGATGGCCGACAGTGCCACGGCCCGATCTGCTACCGTGACAAAGGGAAAGGTCGAGATCAGGTCCTTGAGATAGCCCAGCGCCCGCAATGCCATTGCGCGGTCGGGATCGCGCGGCATGGTCGGAAACCGGGTATCTTGGGGATCGAACAGCAGCCCCGTGCGTGCATCATAGCCGGGCATGTCTAGGATCGAGCCGTCCAGGCGAAGCGTCGGCGCGTTGATGATCCCCGTGAGCACGGGCAGGCGCCATTGACCCTCGCGCGACAGATATGTTTCGGCAATATGACGCGGGCAGTCGATACGCACCCAGTCCTTGGCCCGGGCATCGAAGCGTTCCCAGTTGGCAGCCTTGGTGAAGGCTTCAGTCAAATGGTGCCGATCAACGGTGATGAGGCGAGGGGCATCTACCTGCCGATCGCCTGAGATTGCGACTGGCACCATGGCCGGGCGCACAACCATGCTGCCGCGCTGGTAGAAGCCGAGACCGGCACCAATAAGCGCCGATTCCGCCCGATCAACGGTGTCGGGGAGGTGGCCTGCGAAAATCTTGATCGTCGGCCGCCCCGAATTGTCGGTCGCATCGGGGGGCCTGGGCGAGACGTTCCCGCGAGCGGTGCGCACCCGACGCGGCCGTTCGGCCCGCCACCCGTTTTGCTGCGCCAGCCAGAATAACGTGCCAACGGTAACGCTGTGGACATCGGAAAAACTTTCCCACTTCTCGGCGGTGCAGGCCGGATCGTTCTTTGCTGCCTGCGCTGACCATTCTTCCCACACCCCGCGCCCGTCGGCGCCCAGCGCCGCGTAGAGTGCAAGCCCGACCTTGATCCATTCGTCATACGGCAGGTCGTCGTTCGGGATATGCGCAACGGCTTCCTCGATCAGCTCTCGCGACGGGGTCTGGTTACGCCTGAGCCCGGCAGCCTTGCGGCCCTCGCGCTCGATCTCGCGGCGATCGGCGGCGCTCTGCCCACCGACCTTGCGCAGATATTTCTCGGCAGTGGCGATGAAGTCTTGGCACCGCTCCTTGCTGACGGCCGGCAGTTCACGCAATGGCACGTCAAGCGGTGAGCTTTCGGGCCAGCGATAGGGAGCCTTGGTTTCGGGGTGGATGCCGAAGGCAACGAATTGTTGCCCGGCGGCCAGAATCTCGATGCGAGCCACCGTGCCGTCGAGCATGTGAAATTCGGGAGTCTGGATCTTGTCGAAAGGCGCTTCGGTGCGGAAGGCCAGAAGGATCTTCGGTGCGCGGCCGATCCGTAGAGCGGGTGTCCTCCCGAACATTTCGCTGGCAATTTTGGCCAGGCGGTGGGCGTGATCCCGATCCAGCACGTCGATGTCGATGCCGATCAGCGTCCCGCATAGCAAACCTGTATTGGTGCAGTTGCGCTGGGCCTTGGACCAGCGGGCGATCTCCGCCTCGTCAGCGCGGGCGCAGACGGTCTCCCAGCCCTTCATCATCGGCCGCTTGCCCGCTGCCTTCATCGAGACATGCGCCCCGACCACCGGGACAGGGAGGTAGCCGTTGCGGTGGAGCTTCAGGCGCAGTCTGGTCAGATCGTCCGGCCGTATGGGGGTGGCCGCCTCGGCGTCAGCCTTGGCGCCGCTGCTACGCATCGCGCTACCCATGGTTCAGTGTCCGCTGTGATCGTCCGGCGTGAAGAAAAGCGCCGCCATTTTCACTGCGCCCGCTCCTGCCGCTCGATCCAGTCCAGGAGGCTTGATTTCCGGGCACAGATCACGTTGCCCATCCGGAAGGTCGGCATCCGCACCTTGGCTTCACCCGCGTAGTAGTAGACCTTGCGCCGGTGTTTCACGTCGCCAAAGACGAAAAGCGCGATTGCGTCGGCGCCCCGTAGCAGATCATCGGCCAGATTTCCTTTTGCTTGGGCGGGAGTAATGGCGGACGTTTGGGCTTCAGGCATTACTGCTCTCCTTTGGTTTGTGCGCCATCAGTTGGCCGATGCGGGCAATCACGGAGAATCTCAGCTGTGTTGTGCGCTGGAATCCCGGATATCGGCGTCCGATAAGCGGGTGGTTGTATGAGAAGGTGATGGAGATGGGCGGGTCCGAGACCAGTGTGTCGTCCGGATAGATAGTGAAATCGACGAGCGCTTCGTAAATGTCGCAGTCAAACACGATGTTCGACTCGCCAAGGCGTTCCTCAAACCCCTGCCAATCGTCGATGGCGGCTTCGACCAACGCTCGCAGAAGTTCGGGAAAGGTGTGCTCTCGGTCGAACAGGATTGGCAGAGTTTGCCGTAACTGGCTTCGGGTATCGCTTTCAAAATATCGGTCATCCAGCAACTTGTCGGGGTCGCTAGAGTAAACGTCCATTTGTCTGGCAGTCGTGATGTAGGTCGACGCATCTTGCGCAACGCCGTTGACCAGAAGACAAATCAGCAGGTTCACTGCATCATCGGGCCGCATATGCGCGGCACTTTTGCCGCGACCGGATTGTGAGAGCAGCCCGGCCTCGCGGGCAAATCGTGCATAGCGCGTCATGGTCGCCCTCGGGATGCCCGTTACCTCGGAGAGCAGTTCAACCAGTTCGCTGGCCAGGGCCATCCCGTGGGTTCCTCGATTCATTTATCTCCCCATTTGCTATCACGACAAATGGCTTCCGCTCAAGCCCCATTTGCTGTAACCTCAAATGGGCGCCGGTAATGTTCGGGAATCCCTTGATGTCACCGAGTGTGAGAGCCTGTATGCCGGCAGATCGACGAGGATAATTGATGGCCACAATACGCAAACGAATACTCCCCTCAGGCCTCGTCCGGTGGCAGGTCGATTTCACTGACCAGACCGGCAGGCGCCGCGCGAAGCTGTTTCCGCGCCGGAAAGACGCCGATGTCTATCTCGTGAAAGTCCGCTCGCTGGTGGCCAACAACACCTATCTGGCCGACAGCGAAAGCATCACCGTGGCCGACGCAGCGAAAAGCTGGCTCGAACACTGCGAGGTTCGCTGCAAGACGGGTCGGCGGATGGAACGGTCCACGCTCCGAGGTTACAGCGACTATGTGCGGCTGCACATTACAGATCCGGAGGTGGGCATCGGGGACAAGCTGATCGTCCAATTGACCCGCCGCCATGTGAACGAGTTCCGCGACCGGCTGCTGTTGAGCGGCCGGTCTGAACATCTGACCCGCCGCGCGCTCTCGGCACTGAAGCTGCTGCTCGACCATGCCATCGACAACGGCCAGCTGTTCACCAACGCCGCCCAAGGCGTGCGGGTGATCAAGTCGAGCCGGATCGACTACAAGGCGCCGGTCCCGTCGAAGGAAACGATCCGTGCCCTGATCGAGGCGGCTGATGACGATTTCAAGCCACACCTGATCGTCTCGGCACTGACCGGGCTGCGTGCGTCGGAGTTGCGGGGCCTGCGCTGGCAGGACGTGGATTTCGAGAAAGGTTTCATCTATGTCCGCCAGCGCGCAGATGCCTACAACCAGATGGGCGAGCCGAAGTCACGCGCGGGCTATCGCGACATCCCCGCCGGGCCAATGGTGCTGAACGCCCTGCGCCGCTGGAAGCTGCGCTGTCCCAAGAGCGATCTTGGGCTGGTGTTCCCCGCACCGCGCGGCGGGATTCTCCAGCACACCAGAACACAGGCCCGGTTCCGCAAGTTGCAGGCAAAGGTCGGCGTGAAGCTGCGCTGGCACGACCTGCGCCATTTCGCCGTGTCCCTGTGGATCGAGCAGGGGTTTTCGATCAAGGAAGTGATGACCTTCGCAGGCCATTCATCAATTCAGATGACCATGGAACGCTACGGCCACCTGTTCCCGTCACCTGATCACCAGAATGCTATGGCCGAAGTCGAGGTCAAGCTGCTAGGATGACAGCCCTATGCGCAGCTGATATATAGCTTCTTGATGTCCCACTTTGCAGTTCCGCCATGAACATCAAACCTGAAAATCCTACCGAAGAAGATGCGGACGAGGTGCTAGCCAGAGATGTTCCCGTAGGGGACGCGGGTTTCATTAAGTTCTATGGGCTCTATTGGCGTAAAGACCTCATCGACTGGTCATCTAAGCAGATTCTGGGTCAGCCAAAAGGATGGGTAGGAAAAGGTCGGATTGCCGCGAGCTTTGACCGGCAGAAACTGCAGATGAACTTCTGGGGCCAGAAGGGCGTCTATGTTCTTTATGATGACGCTCTCCGTCCTGTCTATGCAGGCCAAGCGGGATTGACGAGAAAAGACTCCGCCGGAGGGCAGGCCATTGGCGACAGACTCAACATGCATCGCCAAGGTGTATACAGGAATGGATGGAGCCTGTTTTCTTGGTTTGGCTTTCTTGAGACCAAGAAACTCAACCTGAAGACAGTGAAGAAAGAAGAAGAACGTCTGTCGCCAGAGTGGAAATTCAGCCCACAAAAAAATAGCGAACTAAACCTTCTATTGGCTTCGTTTGAGGCAATTCTGATCGAGGGGTTCGCTCCGCGATTTAATGCGCGTGGTGGCGATTTGAGAACCGCCGTTCTTGTAAACCAGTATGAGCCCAATTCAAATGAAAACGGCGCCAATTAACGCAGGTTTCCGTCTGCTCCGTGCGACACATGAATGACGTTGAGAGCCTGGAAATCTTCTAAGTAGCTGATTTCTCGAATCTATTTCGACTAACCCGGAGCGTCTCATAACCTGAAGGTCGCAGGTTCAAATCCTGCCCCCGCAACCAAAAAACCACACAAAACTAAACAGTTAGAACACGACAAAAACAGTCGTGTATAAACGTTGGTGGTTTACATCAACGCCACCTCAACGTTTGGCACGCCTTCCAGAGCAAAATCGCCGATCGGCGGGGGAATCTGCGCTTTTTCAATGGGTTGGATTGACCTGCCACGGGATTTTTCCACCAGATGGGATTAGAGTCCGACCCAAGGAAGGGACGGACGATGAAGCGAACGAGATATTCTGAAGAACAGATCATCGGCATCCTGACAGAGCATGAGGCGGGAGCGAAGTGCGCCGACCTTTGCCG
>WFTU01000226.1 GCA_015485375.1 Paracoccaceae bacterium
CAACGGGATCAGCCAGGCAGCCGTATCGCCCATGGCAGCGGCACCGGCCGCCATAGGTTCACTCTGCGAAGAATAGGCAACCTCGCCAGCGAAAACGCCGGAGGCCATAAGGGTGATAGCGGAAGTCATTGCAGCAAGTTTCATCGATACTCTCCAAAAAAGCAGTTACTGTGCGTTAACCAGCCTTCACGGTATTTCGGCCCGAGTCAAGCAAAACGGGGCACCCCTCGCAGGACGCCCCGGTGTCTCTGCAGGCCGATTGCTGGCCGCCCGCCGGATCTAGGTATCGCACCCTCTCCAGTTCTCGCCACGGTATCCACAGCTCCCGCTGGCCAGCACGATCAATGCGATCGCGATCAACGGGATCAGCCAGGCCGCCGTATCTCCCATCGCGGCGGCACCGGCCGCCATCGGCTCGCTCTGCGAGGAATAGGCAACCTCGCCAGCAAAAACGCCAGAGGCCATAAGAGTGATAGCGGAAGTCATTGCAGCAAGTTTCATGGTTGTTTACCTTCTATTCGAGTTAATCTGAACGCCCCCTCCCGATGCTTTCCGGGCTAGTCCCAGCAGGAGTTATAGCCGGGCCTGACAAAAGTCGCCGGCCCCTTCCGGTACCTGCAACTCCCGCTGGCCAGCACGATCAGCGCAATCGCAATCAGCGGGATCAACCAGGCCGCCGTATCCCCCATGGCTGCCGCGCCGGATACCATTGGCTCGCTCTGTGAAGAATATGCCGTCTCTCCGGCAAACGCCCCTGTCGCAAACAGTGCAAGGGCTGATGTCAGTGTCATAAGTCTCATAGTACTCTCCAATCTGCCGGTTACTCTCCCGGCTACGACTCAAGTCTGATCCTTTCGCGCCAGCAGCGCGTTGACTTGAGTCAAAGTTATCACAAAAACGTGAAATCATGTGTCGCCGTGATTTCGCCCCGAAAACCCGGGGGTATAACCACATACGGAACGGTCCCGACTAAGGTGTCGGAACAGAAAAAGCGCGCCCCACGGACGCGCTTCCAATTTTTTCAATTCAAGACCGAATGAGGCCGCTACACGCACACAGGCCCATCACAGCCTAGGGGAGGTTTGATACCTCCCGAAGCCAGCACGATCAAAGCGATAGCAATCAGCGGGATCAGCCACGCGGCGGTGCCACCCATGGAAGTCGCGTCGGCGACCATCGGCGCACTTTGCGTGGAATAAGCAGTTGCACCGGCAAAAGCACTCGAACCGGCAAATACAATCGTTGAAGTAATCGCAGCAAGTTTCATTATGGGTCATGCCTAGCTGAGTGACAACTAACTGTCATAAGGCTATGAAAAGGCATGAAGAATATATACGCACATCGTTCCCGCATATCTGAGAAGAAAATCCGCGAGATTGTTCGGTATTTTGCCGCCGATCTGACGGCCCTGCAAGCGGCCCGGCTTTCGGGTCTGAACCGCAACACCGTCAACCGATATTACCGCGCTTTACGCGAGCGCATCCTCTGGGCCTGCGAGGCGCAGCGCCCGATGTTCGGGATCATCGAAGTCGACGAAAGCTTCTTCGGAGCGCGCCGCGTGAAGGGCAAACGCGGGCGCGGCGCCTATGGTAAAACCGTCGTGTTCGGCGTGTTCGAGCGCGACGGAAAAGTCTATACCGAGATCGTGCCGGACTGCTCAAAGCCAACATTACAAGGGATTATTCGCGGCCGGGTCGATCCTGCATCGGTGATAAACTCGGACGGCTGGCGCGGTTATGACGGCCTTGTCGACCTTGGCTATGGCCACTTCCGTGTCGACCATTCCAAGGATGAATTCGCGCGCGGTCGGGTGCATATCAATGGCATAGAAGGGTTTTGGGGAATGGCCAAGGTCCGGCTCGCCAAATTCAAGGGCCTTCCCAAACACACCTTCCATTTGCACCTCAAGGAGACAGAATGGCGCTACAATCATCGTAACTTGAACACGTATAAAATACTGTTAAGCTACCTCAGAGAAAACCCGATCAGCTAGGCATGACCCATGGCAATTTTCGACACGAAACAATCCTTCCGGCGGCCTGTTGGCAAAATGTGATGCAATCCGCGCCCCATGGCAACGACCACTACATAAAAAATCTTTGCGTTCGTGGTGCCGGGTGGTGCAACCTGCCGGACAAACGGCAAGGGAGCAAACGATGGCCTATGAACTGGATGACCTCGTAGCGGACTGCAGGGCCGCCATCGGCGGAGAACCCGATCTGCAACAGGTCTGCGATGCGATGCAAAAGGCGCTGGCAAATCCCGCTTTTGTCGATGCGCATTTCCCGCAATCCGCCGAACCGGGGCGCACGACCCTCTATCACGATCCGGAACTGGGCTTCTACATCTACGCCCACGTCCCGAACGGGGCCATCCTCAGCCCGCCTCACGACCACGCCACCGCCTGGGCCGCCTATGGTCAGGCGCGGGCGCATACGCAGATGACCGACTGGGAAATCCCCGCAGGGCAGGACAAACCCGTCCCCGTGCGAACCTATCGCCTGCTGCCCGGAATGGCCGGATACTATGACATCGGCGCCTTCCATTCGATCGACATGCCGGAAACCTCGCGGTTCCTGCGCATCACCGCGACCGACATCGACGATCTGCCCTGCAAGTATTTTGACGAGATCGACACCCGTAAAACCATTGCGGAATATCTGGAACCGTGACGACAGATTTCCACGCCCACTGGCTGCCGCAGGAACTGGCGCGCGCCCTTGCCGAACGCCGCACCGCGCCGTTCATCGAGACGGGGCGCGACGGCGAAACCTTCCACATGCCGGTTGGCGCGATCCCCTTCGATGCCGAATTCAGCGATCTGGAGGCGCGGTTGCGCTTCATGGACCGGCACGACATCGCGCGTCAGGTGCTGTCACTCCCCTGCCTGTTCGGACTGGACGGCCTGCCGGTGGAGGAGGCCGCGCCGCTGCTCGACCTGTTCAATGACGCCACTGCACGGGCGGTCCGGCAATGGCCGGACAGGTTCTCGGGCCTCGCCTCTCTGCCGTTTGACGATATGCAGCGGGCCGCCAGCGACTATCGCCGCGCCCGTGCGGCGGGCCTGCTCGGGGCCATCGTTCCGATCAACTATTTCGCCTCCATCGGGCATATGGACGCCCTTGCCCCCCTGCTGCAAGCGGCCGAGGAGGCCGGAGGCCACTTGTTCCTGCACCCCGGCCTGCGCGCCGAGGAGGCCGCCGTGGTTGACGCCACCCCTTACCCCGACAGCGTGATGCCGCGCCGCCAGCTCGACATCCAGCATAAGGTGGCGGAGGCGATGGCGACCCTGCTCTGGGGGGATTTCCTGACGAAATACACCGGTTTCACCCTGCACGTCGCCAACATGGGCGGCACCCTGCCGCTGGTGGTCGAGCGGATGGACCAGACCTCGAAACTGCGCACGCACGAGGCGGTGCTGCCCTCGGAGCGCGTGCGAAACGCGCCGCTGCTGGTCGATTGTTCCTCGATGGGACCAATCGCGATCACCGCCGCCGTGGCCTGTTTCGGGGCGGATAGCGTGCTGTTCGGCAGCGACCACCCGATCTATCGCAGTGACTGGACGCTGGAGGCCGTGCAGCAGGCGGATATCTCAGATGCCGCGCGACAGGCCATTCTGGTTGATAACGCCGAGCGGGTGCTGGCGCGCTGGCGCTAGGTCGGAAACTCCGCGGACCAGTCCTCGCCCCATGCCTCTTTCCACAGCCACGGCTTGTCGGTGTTCGACTGCGGCGCCCCGCCTTGCCAGAGGTCGTATTCCGGGTCGGAGTGCTCCGCAAAAAACCGGTCGATTTTGGCGACCAGTTCGGCGGAGACCTGCGCGTATTCCGGATTTCCGGCCAGATCGACCTTCTCCAGCGGGTCG
>WFTU01000227.1 GCA_015485375.1 Paracoccaceae bacterium
TCCTCGAGGAGCCACCCGCCAAAACCCTGCTGCTTCTGGTCGCGCACCAGCCTGCAAAACTGCTGCCGACCATCCGCTCGCGCTGTCGCGAGTTGCGCTGCCGGACCCTGCCGCCCGGGACCCTGCAACAGGTGATGGCACAAGCCGGACTCGACACGGACACCGATTTCGCCGCCCTCACCGAACTCTCCGGCGGCTCGGCCTCCGAGGCCGTAGACCTGCTCGCCAACGACGGCCTTGCGCTTTATCAGGAGGTCATCGCCCTGCTCTCCACCTGCCCGCGCATGAACCGCCCGCGCATCAACGCGCTCGGCGACAGATGCACCGGCGCGGCGGCGCAGCCGCGCTATGCCATGACCGTGCGCCTGATCCTGCTGGCCCTGTCCCGGCTTGCGTTGGCTGGCGCACGCGGCCAAACCAACCCTGTGGCGGGCGAGGGCGAACTGGCCGCGCGCCTCTCCGCCACTCCGCAACAGGCGCAAATCTGGGCCGATCTGGTGCAGGAACTGAACACAAGAATTTCCCACGCCCGCGCGGTGAACCTTGACCCGGCGCTGGTGATCCTTGATACCTTCCTCAAGATTGACTCAGCCGCAGGACGGGCCTCGCTCCTGTCGGCATAAAGGCAGACCCATGAGCATACCGCAAATCGTAGACAGCCATTGCCACCTCGACTTCCCGGATTTCGAGGCGGACCTCCCCGATGTTATCGCCCGCGCACAGGCCGCCGGCGTGACCCGCATGATCTCTATCGCCACAAAAATGGAAAGCGTTCCCGCCGTGCGCGGCATTGCCGAGACCTTTGATCCGGTTTTCTTCGCTGCCGCCACCCACCCGATGAGCGCCGACAAGGAACCGATGGTCACCGTCGACCAACTCGTCGAAATCGCACAGCATCCGAAGATGGTCGGAATTGGCGAGACAGGGCTTGATTATCACTACACGGCAGACTCGAAAGACGTGCAAAAGGAGAGCCTGCGCATCCATATCGAGGCCGCACGCCAGACCGGCCTGCCGCTGATCATCCATTCGCGCGCCGCTGACGAGGACATGAGCGAGCTCCTGACCGCCGAGCACAAGGCAGGTGCCTTCGATTGTGTCATGCACTGCTTTTCCTCCGGCCCGCAACTGGCGGCGGATATGCTTGATCTGGGGTTCTATCTGTCGATGTCCGGCATTGCGACCTTCAAGAAATCCGTGGAACTGCGCGAGATTTTCGCCACCGCTCCCGTGGACCGCATTCTGGTTGAAACCGATGCCCCCTATCTGGCGCCGCAAAAGCACCGCGGCAAACGTAACGAGCCCGCCTACACCGCCCTCACCGCGCAAACAGGGGCCGAGGTCTTCGGCATGGATTATGCCGACTTCGCCGCACAGACCACGGCCAATTTCGACCGCCTGTTCGCCAAGGCCGCCGCGTGGACGCCCGCCTGATGGCGACGCTGCGATATACCATTCTCGGCTGCGGCTCCTCGGGCGGCGTGCCGCGCCTTGGCGGCGAGTGGGGGGCTTGTGATCCGGCCAATCCGAAGAACACCCGTCGCCGCTGTTCGATGCTGGTGGAAAAAATCGACGGCGAAAAGGCTACCCGCGTGTTGATCGACACCTCGCCCGACATGCGCCAGCAACTGCTCGACGCCGGCGTCGGGCATCTGGACGGGGTAATCTACACCCACGAACACGCCGACCATACCCACGGGATTGATGATCTGCGCATGGTGGTGTTCAACCGCGGCTCGCGCCTGCCGGTCTGGGCCAATGCCGAATGCACGGACAGCCTGCTGGCCCGTTTCGGCTATGCTTTCATCCAGCCGCCGGGCAGCGCCTACCCGCCAATCCTCGATCTGCAGGCGCTCGACGGCCCGACCGAAATCGACGGCGCCGCCGGCCCGATCCGCTTCGAGCCGTTCACCGTCGAACACGGCCGCATCGACGCGCTGGGCTTTCGCATCGGGAACCTCGCCTATCTGCCCGACGCTGCGCAGATTTATGATCCGTCGTGGAAGCTGCTGAAAAACCTGAAGGTCTGGGTTGTGGATGCCCTGCGCTACAAACCCCACCCCACCCATGCGCATCTGGAGCGCACGCTGGAATGGATCGCGCGCGCCAAACCGGAGCGCGCGGTGCTGACCAATATGCACGTGGATCTGGACCACGATACACTGGACGCCGAGACACCCGACAACGTCACCCCCGCGCACGACGGGATGGTGATCGAGCTTCCTGCATGATCTACCAGCTGGTCCAGATTGTCCTGCCGGTGTTTATCGTCATCGGCGCGGGATATCTGGCCGTCCGCCTGAAACTGTTCAAGGACAGCGCCGTGGACGGGTTGATGGTGTTCACGCAGGGCATTGCCATCCCTGCCCTGCTGTTCCTGAATATCATGCGCCTCGACCTTGCCGCCGTGTTCGACTGGCGGCTGCTGGCGTCATTCTACACCGGTGTGTTTACCACCTTTGTCATTGGCATATTCGGCGCACGTACCCTGTTCCGCCGCCGCCCCGGCGACAGCGTCGCCATCGGTTTTGCTTCCATGTTTTCCAATACCGTCCTGCTCGGCCTTCCGATCATGGAGCGCGCCTATGGACCCGATGCGCTGGCCGGAAACTACGCCATCATCTCGATCCATGCGCCGCTGCTCTATCTGGTCGGCATCACGGTGATGGAGTCCGCGCGCGCCGACGGGCGCGGATTGGCGGGCACCTCGCGTGCCGTTCTGAAAGCGATGTTCAAGAATGCGCTGGTGATCGGCCTCGGCCTCGGGTTTATCGTCAACCTCGGCAATATCCCGATCCCCGCCACCGTAATTTCCGCCACCGAGATGCTGGCCCGCGCCGCCCTGCCCGCCGCCCTGTTTGGCCTCGGCGGCATCCTTGCGCGATATTCACTGAGCGCAAGTATTGGCGAGGCAGGCATGATTTCGACGCTGAAACTGCTGGTGCATCCGGCAATTGTCTACTTCATGGCAACGATGGTCTTCGACCTGCCGGTCGAGTTCACCCGCTCCGCCGTGGTCGCCGCCTCGATGGCGCCGGGTGTCAATGTCTATATCTTCGCCAACATCTACAACCGCGCCAAAGGCGCCGCCGCCAGCGCCGTATTGCTTGGCACGGCAACGTCGGTTTTCAGCGCCTCCATGTGGCTCTGGATATTGGGTTAGTGTGGCGTCACACCGCGCAGACGCTCTGAACGCCGCCGCAACAACTCCAGCACCGTCAGCAGACAGATCGAGATAAGCACGAGGATCGTCGCCACCGCCAGAATGGTCGGGCTGATCTGCTCGCGAATACCGGACCACATCTGGCGCGGGATGGTCTTGTCTTCCGGTCCGGCAAGGAACAACACCGCGACCACCTCGTCAAACGAGGTGATAAAGGCAAACAGCGCACCGGAAATCACCCCCGGCAGGATCAGCGGCATCTGGATCTTGAAGAAGGTGCGCACCGGCCCCGCCCCCATATTCGCCGCCGCCCGCGTCAGGCTCTTGTCAAACCCGACCAGCGTCGAGGTCACGGTGATAATCACGAAGGGCGTGCCCAGCGCCGCATGCGCCAGAATGATCCCCAGCTTGGAACCGGCCAGCGCCTGTTTCCCCTCCATAAACGGATTGAAATCGTTGGAATAGAAATAGAACATACCCGCCGCCGTCACCACCAGCGGCACGATCATCGGAGAGATCAGCAAGGACATAATCACACCCTTGAACGGCATTTCCGAGCGGCTCAGCCCGATGGCGGCCAGAGTGCCGAAACTTGTGGCCAACGCCGTGGCAAAGAACCCGATGAAAAAACTGTTCTTCGTCGCGCGGATCCACTGTGCGTTATTCCACATGTCGGACCACCATTCGGCCCCCGTGGCATCGGGATTAACCATGCCGTTGGCAAAAATATCCTGATACCAGCGCAGGCTGTAGGCCTCGGGGTCGAGGGTCAGCATGCCGGAGGTAAAGGTGAAATACGGCTCGGCATTGAAACTCAGGGGCAGGATGATCAGGATCGGCGTGATCAGGAACAGGAACACCAGACCGGTCAGAAACCGGAAGGTGTAATACCATGTGCGCTGCAAGGGCGTCGTATAGGGGGGGAGCTTTGCCATGTCGTCAACCCATCTTCATGTTGTCGATGCCCACGACCTTGTCGTAGATCCAGTAGATTATCAGCACGATCATCAACAGAATGCCGCCCAGCGCCGCCGCCAGCGACCAGTTCAGCGATTTCTGCATGTGATAGGCAATGAAGTTGGAAATCATCTGCCCGTCCTGTCCACCAACCAGCGCCGGCGTGATGTAGTAGCCGATCGCCAGAATGAACACGAGCAGCCCGCCCGCGCCGATCCCCGGAATGGTATTGGGGAAGTACACCCGCCAGAAAGCGGTCCAGTCATTGGCTCCCAGCGATTTCGCGGCGCGCACATAGGTCGGCGGAATACCCTTCATCACCGAATAGAGCGGCAGGATCATGAACGGCAGCAGGATATGCGTCATCGCGATAATCGTGCCGGTCATGTTGTAGATCAGGCTGAAACGGTTGGCATCATCGGTGATCCCCAGCCAGACGAAAATATTGTTCAGCACACCCTGACTTTGCAGCATGGCAATCCACGCCGTGGTGCGCACCAGCAGCGAGGTCCAGAACGGCAGCAGCACCAGAATCATCAATAGGTTCGACTGGCGCATCGGCAGGTTCGCCAGCAACCATGCCACCGGATAGCCGAGGATCAGCGTAGCGATTGTCACCACCGCGGAAATAATAATCGTTTTGATGAACAGATAGACATAAATCCGATCCTGCTCCGGCAGGCGCTCGAAAGAGCCATCCGCCTTGTATTCATAATCCAGCGCGGCGGCATAGAACGCGGGCGAGTATTTCATCGATGAAATCTTCATCGCCTGCCACAGCTCGATATCGGCCCAGTCCTCGTCGATATCCAGCAGGGCCTCGCGGAACGGCGCTTCCAGCTTCGCCGCCTTGCGCGCGGTCTTGGTAAACATCGAACGGCTGCCGGACAACTCGCGGTTCACCCGTGTCGCCACCCGTCCGATAGTCTTTTCCTGCCGCGTTACGATCAGATCGGCGACCAGAGCCGCATACATTTCCTCCGTCGGCTCGGTTTCCACATCCCACTCCGACAGCAATGCCGTGGTTTCGGGCATGTATTTGGAGAATGTGTCGTTCTTGACGCCCTGCACCATCAGCGCCGCAATCGGCACCACGAAACTTGCAATAATGAAAAACAGCAGCGGCGCCACGAGCGCAAAGGCCCTTGCACGGCTTACAAAAAGAGCTTGCGCAAGCTTCTTTTTCAAAGGCGTGCCGTCAGCGGCGAGTACGGGTCCGGTGTCTGTCGTATCGGTCATGGACTATCCTGCATCAAAGGGAACGGGAGGGGCCGCAAAGCCCCTCCCGAAAGTCTCTTATTTCGCCAGCCAGGCGTTGAAACGCTCGTTGAGCTGGTCGGCATTGTCCGCCCAGAACTCGAAGTCGTTGACCAGAGCATTTTTCAGGTTGGCTTCGGCGGTCGGCATGTGCGGACCCATTTCGGTCTTGCCGTCGCTGTAAAGACCAACAAGAGCACCCGAGGATTTACGGGCCGGACCGTAGGAAATCCAGGAAGCCTGATCCGCCAGACGCTGCGTGTCTGTCGAGAAGGCGATGAAGTCCATCGCCAGATCCTTGTTCGGCGCGCCTTTCGGAATTACCCAAAGGTCGAAGTCCATGATCTGGCCGTCCCAGATAACCTCGAACGGTTTGTCCTCGGCCACAGCGGCGTTGAAGATACGGCCGTTGTAAGCAGTGGTCATGGCAACTTCGCCATCAGCCAGAAGCTGCGGCGGCTGTGCGCCGGCTTCCCACCAGACGATGCTGTCCTTGATGGTGTCCAGTTTCGCAAAGGCGCGATCCACACCTTCGTCGGTGGACAGAACATCGTAAACTTCGTCTGCCGGAACACCGTCAGCCATCAGCGCCATTTCCAGGTTGGCTTTTGCGCCTTTGCGCATGCCGCGTTTACCCGGGAAGTCGGCGAGGTTGAAGAAATCGTCGATGCTGTCAACGCCGGTGGTTTTCGAGGTATCAACCGCGAAAATGGTCGACCAGACGATGTTTGCAACAGCACAATCCTGCAGCGCACCAGAGATAAAGTCTTCCTCGGCCGGTGTGCCATCGGGCGCCGGCGGCAGGATCGACTTGTCGATTTCTTCCAGCAGGCCCTCGTCACAACCGCGAACCGCGTCGGAGAGTTCCACATCGACCAGATCCCAGCTGACGTTGCCGGCTTCGACCTGCGCCTTGATTTCGGCCAGACCGCCGTTGTAGTCCTCGGAAACGATGGTGTTGCCGGTCATTTCCATCCACGGCTTGTGATAGGCTTCAACCTGCGACTTTGTATATGCGCCACCCCAGGATACGACGGTAATCGTGCCGGCGGTTGCGGCAACAGTGCCAACAGCCAGCAGAGCGGTTGCACTGAAAAGAACGTTCTTGAGCTTCATTAGAGCTTCTCCCTGTTTCACCCGTTGAATTCACACTCCCGCGCCACGGGCAAGACAAGCGCGGAAAAAGGCTGCCACGCAAGCGCGACAGCACGAAACTTTATGCGTCGAGCGCCCGGCAATCCTCGGTATGCCAGCTGACGACGGTTTCCTCGCCCACCACCAGATGCTTGTGGCCATAGGCGTTCGGCACTTTGACGACGAAATCGTCATGGCCCGAAACCGTCAGGCGGCAGCGGATGTGGTCGCCCAGATAAATCAGCTCCTGCACCAGCGCCGGGGTCGCGTTCGGCCCGTCGCCATTGAGCGCCACCCGTTCCGGGCGGATCGACAGCATGGTCGGCTCCCCGACACCACCACAGTTCACCGCCAGCGCACGGGAGGTCATACCCCCGTCCACCTCGACCAGAACGTTATCACCCTCGACCGCCTTCACGACGCCCTTGAGCTGGTTGTTCTCGCCGATAAACTGCGCCACGAAGGCGTTTTCCGGCCGTTCATACAAATCATCCGGCGTAGCCAGCTGCTGGATACGCCCGTTCTCGAACACCGCCACGCGGTCGGACATGGTCAGGGCCTCGGACTGGTCGTGCGTTACATACACCACTGTAATCCCCAGCTGCTCATGCAAATGTTTGATCTCGTATTGCATATGCTCGCGCAGCTGTTTGTCGAGCGCGCCCAGCGGCTCGTCCATCAGCACCAGTTCCGCATCGAACACCAGCGCGCGCGCCAGCGCGATCCGCTGTTGCTGTCCACCCGAAAGCTGTGCCGGACGGCGATTGGCGAACGCGCCCATCTGCACCATGTCCAGCACGCGGCGAACCTTGTCCTCGCGCTCGGATTTGCCCATGCCGCGTACTTCCAGCGGAAAGGCAAGGTTCTCCCCCACCGTCATATGTGGAAACAGCGCGTAATTCTGGAACACCATGCCAATGCCGCGCTTGTGCGGCGGAATATTGTTGATCGGCTTACCGCCCAGCAGGATATCCCCGTGCGTTGCCACCTCGAAACCCGCCAGCATCATCAGACAAGTCGTCTTGCCGGATCCCGACGGCCCGAGCATGGTGACAAACTCGCCCTTGGCTATTTTCAGGTTGAGGTCTTTAACGACGAGAACTTCCCCGTCATAACTTTTCTGCACGCGGTCAAAGACCACGAAGGCATCTTCGCTACTATCCAGTGACAAACTCTTCTCCAAAACCCTGTTGCAAGCATGCGCAAAGCGCCGCGATCTCCGTCGCTATGGACCGAGCCTAGCAGGGATGTTCGAGTCGTTGCAACGGCCAACGTCGGGATTTCGCCAAAAAGCGACGTTTCATGCCCGCACAACGGTTGTATTGCCACTGGTGCCGCAAGCCCCGAATGACTACATAGGCCCAAACACCGTAACGGAGACCCCATGTCCGAAATCCTCGTCAAGCTCGAAGTCGCCCAGCCCCGCCGTATGTTCGGGGTCCTTCTGCTGTTCGGCCTTGGTCTGACAATGATCTACATTTCGGCCAGCAGCCCGCCATCGAAACTGTATGAACTCGCCGTTCTGCTGGGCTTTGCCGCCCTGTTCATCTGGTCCGGCGTGCGGCTGTATCGCGCCACCGCAGACACCATCCTGCTGACCCGCGAGAGCATCTCCACCGCATCCGGAGTCGAAATCTGCCGTATCGAAGACATCGACAACACCGACCGCGGGTTTTTCGCCTTCAAACCGACCAACGGCTTTCTGGTCCGCACCAAAACCCCGCATCCCCGCCACTGGTCTCCGGGCCTCTGGTGGCGCTTCGGCAAAAAAATCGGGATCGGCGGCGTAACCTCGCCGCGTCAGGCAAAGGAGATGGTGGCGATCATCGACATGATGGTGAAAGAGCGGGACCAGAAGGGCGCATAATAAAAGGCCGCCCCGAAAGGCGGCCTTGCAACGTCTGAATGCCGGCGTTGTGCTAGAAACGCTTGATCAACGTCAACTGGACCGATGTCGCCGTCCAGTCTGAATCGTTACGGCCGGTTTGGGTGCTGTTGGTCAAGTTGTCCCAAATCACCTCGCCGCGCAACATCATGCCGTTCGACAACGTATAGCGCGCGCCAACACCATAGGTTGTACCAGAAACCGTCGCCGCCTCGGTGCGCAAAGGTGACGTTGCAAATGTTCCCGATATCATCGCCGCACCGGCAGTACCGAACAAGCCCACGTTTCCAACGTTAACACCGACAATTGCCCGTGCCCGCGCCGTATAATCGACGCTGCAGGCATACGGCCCCCACGCAAAACGACCGCATACTCCGGTTCCAAGGATCGGAGGGGGGGGGCCTCCGCCTACGATCCTTGTTCGTGGCGTCAATGTGCCGCCGATATTCATGCCGACATTGATCTCGCCGCCGAGAAAATACGCTCCGCGATCCATCTCCATTCCGCCGACCAGCACCAGCGAGGACAAAGCGCCATCAGAGTATGTGCCGCTTCTGACGGTAGCCGTCGAAACCGCGCTCGAACTCTCGTATCCGCCGCCGATATAATAATCCATGCCCTGTGCCGAAACGCTTGCGGCACCAAACGTCGCGACAAACGCCAGACATGCGGCAGATGCCGCCGTTTTATACCCGATCATAACATCACTCCAATACACTGTTGAACTCCTGACTGTCAGAGAACACCAATAAATTGTCAAAAGCAATATATTCCCCTGTGGCTGCACGAATTTAGCGCATCCCGTAGCAATCCGGCAACAAAAAGGCCGCCCCGAAAGGCGGCCTTCTGTCATTCTATGTCACCCGATTACTCGATGATTTTGGACACAACACCGGAACCAACGGTACGGCCACCTTCGCGGATAGCGAAGCGCAGGCCTTCTTCCATGGCGATCGGGGCGATCAGTTCAACGGTGAACTTCAGGTTGTCGCCGGGCATAACCATCTCGGTGCCTTCCGGCAGTTCAACCGTACCGGTCACGTCGGTGGTGCGGAAGTAGAACTGCGGACGGTAGTTCTTGAAGAACGGCGTGTGACGGCCACCCTCTTCCTTGGTCA
>WFTU01000228.1 GCA_015485375.1 Paracoccaceae bacterium
AAGCGGGATTCTGTGGCGGGAGGTCGTGACCAAAATCGGGGCCGAGGATTACCCCGACGTGGAGCTTTCGCACATGTATGCCGACAATTGCGCCATGCAGCTGGTGCGCGCGCCGAACAGGTTGTCGGTCACGATCACATCGAACTGTTTCGGCGCGCGCACAAGCTGCATGGCGCAGTTGTCGGCATACATGTGCGACAGCTCCACGTCGGGGTAATCCTCGGCCCCGATTTTTGTCACCACTTCGCGCCACAGAATCCCGCTTTCCATCACGTTGGCCTTTTCGACCGAACACAGCCGGTTGTCGCGTTTGCGCGCCAACTCGAAGGCTGCGCGGGCAACACGGTCGATCTCGGATTCGGTGTAGCGCTGGGTGTTGATCCCCACACGTTCGCCGTTTTCCTCGAAAATTCCGCGCGGCTCACCGAAATAGGAGCCCGACGTCAGTTCGCGCACGATCATGATATCCAGACCGGCTACAATATCGCGTTTGAGCGAGGAAAAATCCGCCAGTGCGTCGAAACACTGCGCCGGACGCAGGTTGGCAAACAGGTCCATTTCCTTGCGCAGGCGCAGCAAGCCGCGCTCCGGTTTGACGCTGAAATCCAGTTCGTCATACTTCGGCCCGCCAACGGCACCCAGCAGAACCGCATCCACTTCCTGCGCCTTGGCCATCGTCTCGTCGGTCAGCGGCGTGCCGTGTTTGTCATAGGCCGCACCCCCAACGAGGTCCTCGGTAATGTCGAAGGTGATGCCACGGTTGGCACCAAACCAGTCGATGACTTTCTTGACCTCGTCCATGGCTTCGGGGCCGATGCCGTCGCCGGCAAGAATAAGAAGGGAAGGGTTACCCATGTGCATTTCCTCTCGCAAAACAGTTCCTGTTTCGCGTATCGCGTCACCGCCGGATGGTCAAGCATCCACCATGTCGCCCAGCCCTTCGGCCAGCAGGTCGAACACCCGCCGGATGCGGGGGTTGGTCCGCAGGGCCTCGGGCGCGGTCAGCCACATGGGCAGCACGGGCAGCGGCAGTTCGGGCATGATCTGCACCATTTCGGGATCCGCCCGCCCTATGCGTTCCTGCGTGAACCCGATGCCGCAACCGGCGCGCACAAACTGCCAATGCACCGCCTGCTGGTCGCAACGCACCTTGAAGAAATGCTTGTCCAGCCGGAACCCCATGCGCCGCATCCCCTCGACAATCGCCGGATCGTCGTTGTAGCCGACAAACTCGTGCCGCATGATATCCTTAGTCGATTCCGGCAACCCTTTGCGCGCTACATATCCGCGAGAGGCAAACATCCCGATCCTCATCCCGCCCAGATGCCGCGCAATCAGGTCGAGCTGCGTCGGGCGATACATCCGCACCGCAATGTCGGATTCCCGAAACAGCAGGTTTTTCGATTCATTCGTCGGAATGATTTCAAGTTCGATATAGGGTTCCTTCTGCCGGATATCCGCGATGATCTGCGGCAACAGATGGTGCGCGACGATATCGCTCGCCGTGATCCGCACTACACCGCTCAATGATTTGTCCTGCCCTTCGGCCAGCAACGCCAGCCGCGCTGCCGCCTCGGACATGGCGCGGGCGGCGGGCAGCAGGGTCTCGCCGGTATCCGTAAGCTCCAGCCCGCGCCTGATGCGTCGGAACAGATCGACGCCGAGCGCCGCCTCCGCCGCACGAACCTGCCGCCCCATGGTCGGCTGGCTGACCCCCAACACGCGCGCCGCCGCCGAGAGGGAGCCATGCTCCGCCACGGCAAGAAAGGCCTGTATCAGGGTCCAGTCGAGGTTCTGTATCATATTCATTTATGAATAACATATCTGCAAATATCCGCAAGTTACATACAATATTGAATGTCTTAGCTTGAGGCCGGAAAAGGAGACCACCATGACCAAACGAGTTCTGATCCTCGGCGCCAACGGCCGCTTCGGTCGCGCCGCCATGAAAGCTTTCAGCGATGCCGGATGGCAGACAACCGCCCTCGTGCGCCCCGGAAAGGCTGCGGGTCAGACGCGGGTGATCGAGGCCGATGCCTCGGACGCCGACGCGCTGGCCAAAGCGGCGCAGGGTTTCGACGTGATCGTCAACGCACTCAACCCGCCCTATGACAAATGGACCGAACTGGTTCCGCCACTGACCAACACCGCGATTGCTGCCGCGCGCGCCAGCGGGGCGACGTTGCTGGTGCCGGGGAATGTCTACAACTACGGCAAGGACATGCCCGAACTTCTGCGCGCCGACACGCCACAGGTGGCCCGCGACGGCAAGGGCAAGCTGCGGGTGGAGATGGAAAACACCCTGCGCGCCGCCTCCGATATTCAGGTCATCATCCTGCGCGGTGGGGATTATATCGAGGCGGAGAAAACCGGAAACTGGTTCGACAGCCAGATTATGAACAAGGTGGACAAAGGTATCCTGACCTACCCCGGTCCGCTCGACACGGTTCATGCTTGGGCCTATCTACCCGACATGGCCAGCGCCGCCGTCGCCCTGTGCGAAATCCGCGAAACCCTGCCCCGCTTCGCCGATATCCCCTTCGGCGGTTTTGCCCTGACGGGAGCCGAACTGGTTGCCGTAGCCGAACGCGCCGCAGGACGGTCTCTGAAGGTCAAACAGACCCCGTGGGGCTTGCTGGCGTTCCTCGGAAAATTCATGCCGGTCGTGCGCGAGGTTGTCGAAATGCGCTACCTCTGGAACCGCCCGCATCGTCTGGATAACGCGCCACTCGAGGCTTTGGTGCCCGAGTTCAAACCAACCCCGCTGAATCAGACGATTAAGGATTCCTTAACCCTTTGAAATTTCCACTACCACATGAAAAACAACGCGCTACCCACAAATAACAAACCCGCTAAACCGGTTTAGCGGGTGAAAAACCGGCAACCAAGCTTGACGCGAAATTCGCCAATGCCCAAGGTGCGCGCGGAGGGGAGCGCCATGCACCACACTGACGATCACAGGGTTTACGCTATCGGAGACATCCACGGCTGCCGCGCCGAACTGGAGGCACTGCAGCAGGCGATCCGCGAGGACCTCGCCCGCAGTCCCCACTCCGATCCGGTGATCATCTATCTCGGAGATTTCACTGACCGGGGTCCTGACAGTCGTGGTGTTATCGACAACCTGATTGCCGAGCAGAACGCCCCGCACCGGACCCGTTTCCTCTTTGGCAATCACGAAGGGCTTCTGCTGGAATACTACGATAACCCGCGAACACTTATCCGGCCGAACGGGCCGAGGCCGGACAAAATCCACTGGCTGCACAAGGCCGGTGGAGGCGCGGAAACCTTGCGGTCCTATGGCGTGGAAGGTGCGAGCGACGCCGACCCCGAGGCCACCCATGCCGCGTTTCGTGCGGCACTTCCCGACGCGCATAGGCGGTTTTTCGGGGCGCTGGAGCTCTCGATCCGTATCGGCAGCTACCTGTTCGTGCATGCGGGCATCCAGCCGGATGTGCCGTTGGATGCGCAAAGCGACGAAGACCTGATTTGGATGCGCGAGCCGTTCCTGTCCCATCGCGGCGACTACGGTTTTACGGTGGTCCACGGCCACACTCCGACCAAAACCGTCGAGAACCATGGCAACCGCATCGGCATCGACACCGGCGCGGTGTTCGGTGGTCCGCTCTCCTGCGTTGTGTTAGAGGGTTCCGCTCAGGAGGTCCTGAGCGTTGAAGGTCGCGCACCCTGTCCGGTTATTGCCTGATATCCACCCGAACCAGCGCGTGGTTCGAGGCATCGCTTTCCATCACCACGCCCGCATCCACCACATCGAGCGACCGCGACGGCAGCACATAGTCCACTCGCATCCGCCCGATATCGCCCCAGTCAGCGGTCGGGATGCCACGCAAACCTTCCACATCCTGCACGCGCGGATGCGAGAGCAGGGCCAGCAGTGGCGGCTTTAGCCCCTCGCCTTGCACCGGATCGTTGTTGAGGTCGCCGAGCAGCACAAAATCCCCACCGGCAAACGGAGCCTGCAACCCCGCATCATCGGTAAACGCCTCGCCGTCCAGATAGCGCAGCCAGAACCGGATTTCCGCGGCATTGCGCCGTCCGTTTTCGTCCTCCGGCCCATCAAAAACCGGTGGCGTAGCGTGGCTTGCCAGTATCCGGAAATCTCCGTCCGGCGCTTGAACGACCACATCCCAGAATGCGCGATAGGCGAGTGGCAAACCGTTTTCCCCCGCGACTTTGGCAAAGGTTCGGGCCTCCCCCAGCGGATAGCGTGACAGCAGTGCCATCGCTCCGTTGCCGCGAAATTTCCCGAAGCCGAGCGTATCGCGCCAGCCCGTGTCACTACCATCCCCGTCCAGATCGCGCCCAGCAGGAACACCCGCATTGCCTGCCGGAGCGAAGCTGTAGGGGTAGTCCATCCCCTCTGCCGCCAGAACCTGTCGGAACGCGGCCAGCGCTACCCCGTCGTAGTCCCGATCGAAATCTGTGAGCAGCAGGACATCGGGGCGGACCTCAGCAATCACCCCCGCAACCGCCATGATCTGCACATCCCGATCAAGGATCGCCTTCCAGAGCATCCCCGGCCCGTTGCGCCCGAGCGAGACGTTATAGGTTGCCACGCGCAGCACATCGGCCTGTGCCAAAGGCGCGAACAACAACAGAAGAAGGAAAAGTGCTATCCGCGCTGGGCGCGCCGGATGATGCTGGCGATTTTCAGCATGGCGAGAGACCGGGCCAGCAGCCCGCCGGGTATGAATATCCAGAGCGTGGTGGCCCATACGATCGCCTGGCTGTTTTCGAATATGCCGGTCGTTAACCAGTCAAAACCGTATGTAGGGATATAGGGTAAACCATAGATTAACGCTGCGCCCAGAACAATGTTGAAGACCGCGTCGCGCCGCAACCTTTTGACAATATCGACCCCGTCCTTGATGTGCAGCATTGGCAGATTGAGCCAGAGGTTGAAATTCGCGCGGTCCAGAGGCCACGGAAAAAGCCAGAGCAGAATGGAAAACAGAAGCGTCAGTCCGAAACCGATGACAAAGCTCATCGAGGCCGAATAGACCAGCAGAACCGCGGCAGTGTCGGAGAATCGCGCGTCTTCCAGAATAATGTCGATGGCCCAGGTTACCGGACTATAGGGAAAATCCAGTTTCTCGGCCGCGCGTTGCGACCATTCGAGTATGTCCGAACCGCTCAAATCCAGTTCCACCGAGCGCACGATAAGCGTGGTTATAATCACCTGCGTTGCCAGTGTGAATACGCGGAAGCGATTGTAGGGTGGCGCAAAGCGGAAATCCACAAAGCCGGGGCTTTCGGTGCCGTATTCGAAAATCGTGAACACGGCGATGATGGCACCGACAATCAGCGAAAATTCCAGCGAGGCTTGCGAGGCGGAGGGCAACAGCAGCGAAGGGATCGCGACCACCGCCACGACCCAGAACCCTCTGACTATTGCCCCCAACAGGCGCATATACGCCCTTTCCCTGCTTGCCCCCGTGCGCGGGGGATTATTATACCCAGGGCATTTTCACCCCGTAGTCTTTTTCGAAGGTCTCGATTTTCGCGGCTTTCTGCAGGGTCAGGCCGATATCATCCAGCCCGTTCAGCAGACAATGCTTTTTAAAGGCATCCACCTCGAACGAAATCTCTCCTCCATCAGGCCCTTGTATGACCTGGTTTTCCAAATCGACGGTAACCACGGCATTGGAGCCACGGCTTGCGTCATCCATCAGCTTGTCGACATCTTCCTGCGGCAGAACTATGGGCAGGATACCGTTCTTGAAGCAATTGTTAAAAAAGATATCGGCGAAACTTGTTGCAATTACAACACGAATCCCGAAATCGAGCAAGGCCCAAGGCGCGTGTTCGCGCGAGGAACCACAACCGAAGTTGTCCCCCGCAATCAGGATCTGCGCATTGCGGTAGGCCGGTTTGTTCAGCACGAAATCGGGAATTTCGTTGCCTTCGGCGTCATAGCGCATCTCGTCGAACAGGTTTTTGCCCAGTCCGGAACGCTTTATGGTTTTCAGAAACAGCTTCGGAATGATCATATCGGTGTCGATATTGATCAACGGCATCGGCGCGGCAACGCCGGTCAGTTTGGTGAATTTTTCCATTGTCTCGACTCCTTACAGATCACGAACATCGGCCAGATGGCCGGTCAGGGCGGCGGCGGCGGCCATGGCGGGCGACACAAGGTGCGTACGGCCCCCGCGGCCCTGCCGGCCCTCGAAGTTGCGGTTGGAGGTGGCGGCGCAGCGCTCGCCGGGCTGCAGCTGGTCGGGGTTCATGGCCAGACACATGGAACAGCCGGCCAGACGCCATTCAAAACCGGCATCTTCGAGGATTTGCGCAATGCCCTCTTCCTCGGCCTGCGCGCGGACCAGGCCCGAGCCGGGCACGACCATCGCGCGCATGCCTTCCTTGATCTTCTTGCCTTTGACCACCTCGGCCACGGCGCGCAGATCCTCTATCCGGCCGTTGGTGCAGGAGCCGATGAAAACCGTGTCGATTGCGATATCGGTCAGCTTCATCCCCGGTTCCAGTCCCATATAGTCGAGCGCACGACGGGCCGCGTCCACCTTGCCGCCCTCGAAATCCTCGGGCGCGGGAACGGTGGCGGTGATGGGCAGAACGTCCTCGGGGCTGGTGCCCCAGGTGACGGAGGGCGCGATATCCTCGGCCTTGATGGTCAGCACCTTGTCGAAATGGGCGTCATCGTCGGAATAGAGGGTCTTCCAGTATGCCATCGCCTTGTCCCAGTCCTCGCCTTTCGGCGCGTGCGGGCGGCCTTTGACGTATTCGAACGTTGTTTCGTCTGGTGCGATCAGACCGGCGCGCGCCCCGCCCTCGATCGCCATGTTGCAGACGGTCATGCGCCCCTCCATCGAGAGGGAGCGGATGGCGTCGCCGGTGTATTCGATGACATAGCCCGTGCCGCCGGCCGTGCCGGTCAGCCCGATGATGTGCATGGTGATGTCCTTGGCGGTGACGCCTTCGGGCAGGGTTCCGGTGACCTCTACCTTCATGTTTTTCGACTTGGCCTGAATAAGGGTCTGCGTGGCCAGAACGTGTTCCACCTCGGAGGTGCCGATCCCGTGCGCCAGCGCGCCGAAAGCCCCATGCGTGGCGGTGTGGCTGTCGCCGCAGACCACGGTCATGCCCGGCAGGGTCCAGCCCTGTTCGGGGCCGACGATGTGGACAACACCCTGACGCACATCGTCAACCGGATAGTAATGCACGCCGAAGTCCCGCGCGTTTTTATCGAGCGCCTCCAGCTGGATGCGCGATTCCTCGTTCTCGACACCGTTCAGACGGTCGAGCGTGGTGGGCACGTTGTGGTCCGGCACAGCGATGGTCTTGTCCGGTGCGTGAACGGTGCGGCCGGCATTGCGCAGGCCCTCGAAGGCCTGCGGGCTGGTGACTTCATGCACCAGATGGCGGTCGATATACAGCAGGCTGGTGCCGTCCTCGTCGGTGGATACGACATGCGTATCCCAGATTTTGTCATAGAGTGTCTTGGCGGTCATGGTTTTCCCCCGCAAATATGTTGGAATGGTTTCGGAGACAGAACGGGCGCGGCTCAGCCGTTGGCGGCGAGAATCAGCGCCTCGCCGTGAAACCGCCATGGCAGGCGGGTGTGGTCGTCCATGTCGAAAACTCTGGTCATGCGCCGTGTTTACAGGGGAATCGGGTGCGGGGCAAGGACCGCGCCCGCCGCCTATAGCAAGCGAAGTTGTCTTGCTCCGGGAATGTACTCAAGAACCTGAATGACTTTTATCTCTTTCGTCAGAGCAGTAGGACCAAGGCGTTGAATTTCTTGAAGTCGACACTTCAGCGTATCATCTTTCGATAGTGCAATTTGGTTTTCATCAATCCTATTTAGAAACTCTTTGTCTTCAATTGATGCAGTGAATGGTTTCTCACCTCCATCAGTAAATCGCCACTTATAATCCCCTTGAAATGATAAAGTTACAATTTTAAGAAACGCTTCTCTTTCGATAATGGTTTCTTTTATGTCCTCATCTGCAGGTTCTGGAACCCTAAAATATTCGGAATCGCTGGACTTTAAACATAACTCATCACGAGAATCTGTTTCTCCGATCTTGAATCGTTCAATTCCAGGAATGCGTAATGCCTTGTTAGAAAAATTTTCGACCGCTTGGCGCGTCGGCAAATCTTCTAGTAGTTTGACGGTGCGATTATCCACAATGATTGTGACGTCCTTTATGGTAATAGCTGTGGTATTCTTATCGTTTTGATTTACGCTATCTGGCTTGCGCCCCTTAAGAACTTTAAGTGCGAAAATCAGCCCAACTACGGACATTCCACCTACTTTTCCAACTTTTATAATTAATTCCAATAGCTGGTTTGCCGCGGTTAATCGTTGGGCTTCCTCAGAAACAGAATCTAGCATATCAATTACCGCGCCAACCATTGAGATATCTAGATTTAGAAGCGCAGTAAAACTTCCTTGGTCAGTAGCGCGTAGCTTTAGCCTTGCATCGGCTCGATCACCGTTTATCGCTTTGTTAGCAGATTGAATTACGTCACCAAGAGACAGCAATGCGGGGGCGAAATCATTAATAGCGATTTCGCCAGAATCAAACTTTTCCCCTTCAAAGGCAATTCTAAATTGTGACTGACTCATCGAAACATTTCCCAAATTTTCCAGTATTTCTAATGGACTAGAGGTTTGATTCTAGCTTTAGTTGAATCGGGATAGCAAGACTATAGTTTAGCTATGCACTCATACTAATGTTCAAAATAAATACGGACATGGGTATTTCCCGCGACCTCACAAATCATAGAGATCGCCGAATTTCGCCTCCAGATACGCTGCCAGCGGGGCCGCCGTCGGTTTGTGGCCGACTGCGTCCGCGATGATCTGCTCGGGGGCTTTCAGGTGCGCCTTGTCGTGGATGTTGGCCTTCAGCCACGCCATTGCCTCCGCTGTTTCTCCTTTGGAAAAATACTCGTCTAGCGACGGTATATCCTGACGCATCGTTGCGAACAGCTCGCCGGCATAGATATTGCCGAGGCTATAGGTCGGGAAGTAGCCGAACAGGCCGACGGACCAGTGGACATCCTGCAACACCCCGTTGGAGGGTTTGTCCACCTTGACGCCGAAGTCGCGCTCGAAGGTTTCGTTCCAGACACCTTCCAGATCGGCGACCTGCAAATCACCACGGATCATGGCGCTTTCCAGCTCGAAGCGCATCAGGATGTGCAGGTTGTAATGCACCTCGTCGGCCTCGGTGCGGATGTAGCCGGCCTCGACACGGTTGACGGCGCGGTAGAGGTCTTCGGGGGTGGTCAGCCCGAAATCGCCCATCTCGTCGCGCATGACGCCGAACATCCATTCGGTGAAGGCGCGCGAGCGGCCGATCTGGTTTTCCAGCATCCGCGACTGGCTTTCATGCACGCCCATCGAGGCATACTGCCCCGCCGGTGTGCGCGCCAGTTCCGGCGGCATGTTCTGTTCATAGCGCGAATGGCCGACCTCGTGGATGGTCGAATAGAAACAGTCGAACACATTGTCCGGATTGACCCGCGTTGTGATGCGGGAGTCATTGTTGTTGCCTGAGCTGAACGGGTGGGTGCTGAGGTCAAGACGTCCGGCCTCCCAGTCATAGCCGCAAGCGTCGGCCAGACGGCGGGCGACTTTCATCTGCACATCGGCATCGAAAGGC
>WFTU01000229.1 GCA_015485375.1 Paracoccaceae bacterium
ATCCGAAGCTTCGAGAGCAAAGGCAGGTGTGTCAGAGAATGGGTTGCCGCCCGCAATCAATTCGCTATTCTTTACCCCGAGCGGTTCAACAAGTGACCCGTTTTAACCGCACGGGCCAAGCCCCATACACAGAGTTTCGGATATTCCCGAGCGCCGTCTTGTCCTGCGCGCCAAGCTCGATGCTATCTTCTTCCACCTCTATGACATCACCGATCGTAAAGACATTCGCTACATCTATTCGACTTTCTCAAGCGTCGAACGCGAAGAGCGAGCCAGCTATGGAACATATCGCTCACGCGAGCTGTGCCTTGCCTACATGAATGCGCTCGCCGCCGGAAACCCAGACGCGGAGATCAAGCTATGAGTAATGTCAATGTCAGACGCGCGGTTGAGAATATTCGCTCCGGGACAAATGTTTACACCCCGCTTGTCGAAACCATTGTGAACGCTATCCAGGCAATCGAGGCTGCACCACCCGAGAAGGGCCGCATCGATATTCTTGTGAAACGGTCGAACCAGCAGGAACTGGAAGGTGGTCAGCCATCCGTCGAAAGTTTCACCATCATCGACAACGGTATCGGCTTTAACGACGAGAACAGGGATTCATTCGATACCCTTTATTCCGATCACAAAATTGCGCAGGGTGGCAAGGGGTTTGGGCGATTCACCTGCCTGAAATACTTCGAAGATTTGCTCATCGAGAGTGTTTTCGAAAACGAAGAGGGGCGGAAAAAACGCGCCTTCAAAATGGGCAAGCAAACAGACATCATTGTCAACGAAAGCATTGAAGGCTGCCCAGATGGGGACATTGGTTCCCGTGTTACCATGCGCAAAGTCAAGCGCGCTTTTCCCGACAAGAAGGTCAAAACGATTGCTCGCACGTTGGTGGAGCGGCTTTTGCCATACTTCATCGATCGCGACTATCAGTGCCCTGAGATCGGGATTGCCGAGGAAAGCGGAACAAGGTCCGTGTATTGGCGACTGTGTGTTGCCCAACCGACCACACGGCGGGAATACAGGTCAATCACAACCGCCAGATACAAGAACCCTTCCCGGGTTTTGATATAAGTAATGTCGGTGACCCAGAACCTATCCGGTGCATCAACGTCAAATTGCCGGTTCAGCGTGTTATCCACCACAACCGACGGCTTGCCGCCATAGGTGCCCGGACGGCGTTTATAACCAATCCGGGCCTTGATACCCTCGCACCGTTATCTGATGCACAGCATCCCTCTTGAAATCGTCACTGTAATTCGCTTTTCCCATAATGGCCTCCTTGCCTCATTTTTAGGGAAGAAGGCGTCTACAAATCTAGGGGCTATTCAACCGCGCCAGGTGGGCGGAGTGATGTCGGCAACGGCGGCCGAAAGGTTGGGGTAGAGAAGTGCCATACCGAACCCCGCGACTCCGGCCGAGAACGACCACCACAGTGCGCCCGTACCCAAAACCACCATCGCCACGCCGGCGCCGGATATCCACATACCAAGAACGTTGGGCCAGAACCGACCGACATGATCCGAAAGCCGCCCGGTCAAAAGCTGTGATCCGCCCCATATGAACCCGTAGGTTCCGACAATCCAGCCAAGCTCGGTTAGGCTCGCACCGCGCTGGATCAGAAAGACCGGAAACAGCACCCAGACCAGCGCGTCGACGAACTTCTCCACCAACCCAGCCTGGCTGATCGCGAAGAGCCGCCGGTCGCCCCAACTCATCACGGCAAAGACCTCGGCCGTCGTGGGATATTCGGCTACGCCTTGCGGATAGCGCGGCAGGTGCCGAGGCGGCGCGGCCTGGTGTGCCGCGGTCTCGGCATGGGCCCAAGGCAGCGTGTCCTTGACCCAGACCACCGTCAGCAACAACGCCACCAATACCACGACCATACCGAAGACCAGCAGCCCGGTGCGTGCACCAAGGGCGTCGGCGGCGTAGGCAGTCAGGATACCCGCAAGTGCTACCCCGACATAGCCGGAAAACTCGTTAAGCCCCATTGTCAACCCACGTTCTTCGGGCCGGGTTATGTCGAGCTTCGCAGTCTGGGTCATCGACCAGCAAAGACCCTGGTTAACACCCAATAGCACTGTGGCGGCGACGATCCAACTCCAGTCCGGCGCATACCAGATCATCACCGGGATGGGCAGCGCCGCGACCCAACCCCATAACAGTACGCGCTTGCGCCCGACCCGTTCCGACCAACGTCCGGCAACAAAGTTCATCACCGCCTTGACTGCTCCGAATGCCACGACGAAGGAGGCGAGCAACAAGAAAGAGCCGCGCGCCAGGCCGAACTCGCTTTCGGCCAACGCCGGTACCACCGTACGTGTCATGCCAATGGCGAAACCCACCAACATCACCTGGATCAACTGATGCGTGATCTGTACGAGGTTGGCAGAGATACCATGTTGTAAATCGCTCCGATTCATACGTCAGTCTCCTTGTCGGTGATGCGGGGATCGGGGCCACTTGCGGGTCCGCGAAACGGTTGTGTGAGCATTTTGTCGAGCCATTGCTCGCGCACGCGGCGGAACTGTTCAAAGCCGATGGTCATGCCTTCATGGCCTTTCGAGGGCTGGGCGATGTAGGTGCCCAGCAGGCGGTCCCACCAAGGCAGGTTGAAGCCGTAGTTGCTGTCCGTCTCTTTCTGGATCACCGAATGATGCACGCGGTGCATGTCAGGCGTGACCACAAACAACCGCAGTACCCTGTCCACACCTTGCGGCAGGCGGATGTTGGAATGGTTGAACATGGCGGTGGCGTTCAGCAGAACCTCGAAGATCAGCACGGCAACGGCAGGCGGCCCGAGTGCGGCCACTACTGCCAGCTTGATCACCATCGACAACAGAATCTCGATAGGATGAAACCGCAGTCCAGTAGTCACATCAATCGCCTGATCGGCATGATGCATCCGGTGCA
>WFTU01000230.1 GCA_015485375.1 Paracoccaceae bacterium
CGCCCGTTCGTGGCGTGTCGGCGGCGTTAACCATTTACCATAAAGGGAATTTCATGACCTATCACCTCGCACTTGGCGACAAAACCTATTCGAGCTGGTCCCTGCGCGGCTGGCTGATGTTTGCAAAATTCGACATTCCGTTTCGGGAACACACTGCCCGCATGTATTCACCGGAGTTTCTGGAAATGCTGCAGGGCTTCGGCGGTGGCCGGCTGGTTCCGGCCATCCGGTTCGACGATGGCGGCACGGTGATTGTGACCGACACGATCGCCATTGCCGAAACCCTGAACGAGCGGCACCCCGACAAACAGATGTGGCCGGCCGATCCGGTTGCCCGCGGTTTCGCCCGCTCGATCGTTGCCGAAATGCACGCGGGATTCACCAGTATCCGCAATGATTGCACCATGAACCTGCGTCACGTTTATGACGGTTTCACCCCCTCCAACGCGGTGTTGTCCGAACTGGCGCGGATCGACACGATCTGGAACGAGGCCCACAGCCGCTGGGGCGGCTCCGGCCCGTGGCTGTTCGGGAAATACTCGCTGGCCGATGCGTTCTATGCGCCGCTGGCCACGCGGATTGCGACCTACAAGCTGCCCGCGAGCGACGGGGTGCAGGCCTATGTGGAGACCACAATCACCGACCCGGTGTTCCGCCGGTGGCGGGCCGAAGGTCTGGCCGAAAACTATGTGCAGCCGGGGTATGACCTCGATCTGCCGACGCTGCCGTGGCCCGTTAACGATTAGTAAACCATAAGGCGGGATGCTCCTCCGAGGACCGGAGGAATCATGATCGCACGCGCATATACGGTGGCTTTTCAGGGGGTCGAGGCCCGCCTGATCGAGGTGCAATGCGCCCTTTCCCCCGGCATCCCCGCCTTCAACCTGGTCGGCCTGCCCGACAAGGCGGTGTCCGAGGCGAAAGAGCGCGTGCGCGCCGCGATCACCGCGATGGGTCTGGCGTTGCCCGCCAAGCGGATCACCATCAACCTGTCGCCTGCCGACCTGCCCAAGGAAGGCTCGCATTTCGACCTGCCGATCGCCATGAGCCTGCTTGCGGCGATGGAGGTGATCCCGAAAGACGAGGCCGCACGGCAGGTCTGCCTTGGGGAGCTGTCACTGGACGGCACGCTGGTGCAGGTCGTCGGCGCCCTGCCCGCCGCGCTGGCTGCGGCCGGGGCCGCCCTCGGTCTGGTCTGTCCGGCGGCCTGCGGGGCGGAGGCCGCGTGGGTCGGCGCGGTGCAGGTCATCGCGCCGGAGTCCCTGCTGGCCCTGATGAACCATTTCAACGGTCGCGCCATCCTGCCCGCAGCCGAACCCGGCGAGGTCGGCCCCGCAACCGGTTTTCGCGACCTGCGCGATGTCAAAGGACAGGAAAAGGCCAAACGCGCCATGGAAATCGCCGCCGCCGGCCGCCACCATTTCTTTATGGTCGGGGAACCGGGCGCGGGCAAATCCATGCTCGCCGCGCGCCTGCCCGGCATCCTGCCGGTGATGGACCCCGAAGAGGCGCTCTCGACCTCCATGATCCATTCCCTTGCCGGTTTGCTGGACGAAAGCGGCATTTCCCGCGACCGGCCGTTCCGCGCTCCGCACCACACCGCATCCATGGCGGCGATTGTCGGCGGCGGGCGCAACGCGAAACCGGGGGAGATTTCGCTGGCCCACAACGGCGTGCTGTTTCTCGACGAATTCCCCGAGTTCAGCCGCACCGTCCTCGAAACCCTGCGCCAGCCGGTGGAAACCGGTGATGTGGTGGTTGCCCGCGCCAACGCCCATGTGCGCTACCCCTGCAAATTCATGCTAGTCGCGGCGGCGAACCCGTGCAAATGCGGCTACCTGACCGACCCCGAACGCGCCTGCGCCCGTGTTCCCTTGTGTGGGGAGGAATACCTCGGCCGCATCTCCGGCCCGCTGATGGACCGTTTCGACCTGAAAGTGGACGTGCCGCCGATCTCGCTGGCCGAACTGGCAACCATGGAAGAGGCCGAAAGCTCCGATACCGTCGCCGCCCGTGTTCGCGCCGCCCGCGACATCCAGCGCGCGCGGTTTGCGGAATACGAGGGCATCACCACCAATTCGGATGCGGAAGGGGAGTTGCTGCAGGCTGTTGCCACTCCGACGCCGGATGGGTCCGAAATGCTGAACCTGATTGCCGAGCGTTTCCGGCTCAGCGCCCGCGCCTACTACCGTCTGATGCGGGTCAGTCGCACAATCGCCGATCTGGCCAGCGAGGAAACCGTGCAGAAACACCATATCGCCGAGGCCGCCAGTTACCGTTTCGCCGGAGCCGCGCGCATGGATTTGCCGGACATCAGGACGGCCTGAACCGCCGGTCGATACCGGTTGCCGTATCCGAAAGCTCCGGCGCTGCGGCCAGCCACGCCTCGGCGGACGGAGTTAACAAACCGTAAAGTCCGGCGACAAAGGCGCGGCAGTCGGCGGCCGGCCAGTCATCGGGGAAAAATGCCTCGGGCAAATCGGCGTGGCGCAATACCGCGCGCCGCCAGTCATGGATCAGCAAGGTGCGCGCCGTGATCGCCTGAAGCGGAGAAACCTCCGCCCCCGCATCCAGCGTATTTTTCAATGCCCCGAAAGCCGCCGGAATCTCGCGATAAGCCTCGGCATCCTGCTCCGGCCCGACCGCCAGCTTCACCCAGTCGGGAATCTGCGAAACCGGGCCGTCCAGAACCAGGCAATCCGGCACATCCGCCACGGGCCGCTCGCTGATAAAAACCCCGCCCCCAAGCGGCACAAAGCCGTCAGCCTCCGGATTTTCCCCGCGTGGCGGTATCGCAACCGTCCAGCGCGCCGGCATATCGCGCCCGCGCGCCGCATAGATCCGCTCCGCCGCAGGCACAAACGCACGCAGCCCTTCGGGCGACAGGCTGTACCGGCTGTTCCGTCCGACCTTTTCCCGCGCAATCCAGCCCTCCTTGGCCAGCCGCGACAATGCCGAGCGCAACGCCCCCGGCTCGATCCGCAAGGCCTCGGCAATCGCCCCCAGAGTGCCGGCCGAAACCGTTCCGCCGTGCGGCAACACCGAATCCCCGAAAATCGAGATGATAATAGACCAGACCCGCAATCGCCCGCGCCCGTGCAGCCGATCAACAAGCGCCCCGATTTCTGTCGATACCCTGTCCATTGCTCCGGTCTAAGTCGTCACCGGAAAGAAGGCAATTGCTTCATGGAGTCTCCGGCGCGCCCAGACCTTCGGCCGGATCATATTGCAAGGCAATCTCGCGCCCGTCACGGGCCTCGACCAGCAAGGTGTCACCAATGGCCGCCGTGGCCGGTTCAATCCGCAACCGACCGGCGGGAACCGTAACCGTTTCACCTGCCGCCACGGTCGCAACCGTTTCCTCGCTGCCGTCATAATGTTCGAGCGTGACGGTAAATCGCGGCTGGATGGCCTGTGTGATCGCCTCCGAAAGCGCGCCTGCCTCGCGCGCCTCGAAATAGGCACCGCCACCCTGTTCGGCCCAGACGGCGAAGGTCGCGGCCAGTTCGGCGTCGTCAATGGCAAACCCGACGATGTTTACCCGCACATCGAACCCGCCGGAACGCAGGGTGGCAATGGCTGCCTCCACGTCTCCGTCACAGGTTTCCTCGCCGTCTGTCACCAGCACAACCACCCGCGGCTCTGTCGCGTCGGCCAGATCCTCGCGCGCGGCCAGCAGGCTTTTGCCAATGGCGGTTTTTGCAAGGTTGATTGCCGGTACATCGTTGATGGCCCGCACCGCCGCAGCGCGATCAAGCGGACCGAGCGGCAACATCAGCTCGGACCGGCAGGCGTCTTTCTCCAGACCGAAGGCGCGGAAGGCGAAGGGCGTGCCGTTCGGCAGGCTCTCCTGCACCAGCGCGGTCAGTGCTGCATGCGCCACCTTGATCCGGCGTTCCCCGTTGCCCATGCGTTTCAGCATGGAACCGGACGCGTCCAGAATAACCTCGATCCCGCCGGTCGCGACCGGTTTCTCCGGATCGGGCTGCAAGGCGGTGATCGTCAGGGTGGTTTCCCCTTCGGGCTCGCGAACCTCCTCCATGCTGGCCGTCAGGCTGTAGGGCTTCGGGGCGCGGAACAGCGATGCCGCCATATCCAGACCGTCGGCCAGACCCATGACGCCGACAACACGGTGGAAAACCCCGCCGTTGATGTTGGCCCAGTCCTGCATGATGGTTGCGTTCTCCCGTTCACTGGAATCAATCGACAGCGAAACCACACGCGGCGACGCCGCCAGAACCTCGGGCCACAACTCCCGGTCCATGCCGGTTTCCGCATCGGTGATAATCACCACGCCACGCGCCCCTTCGCGTGCCTGCAGCGCCTGAGCGGCAATCTTGAGCGCGGCCTCTGCCGCACTCGACCCGCTTTCGGGAAGGTTGGCCAGATAGGGGATCACATCGGCAGGATTCTCGGCCCAGTCGCGCAGATAGACGCTCTCCTCGCCAAACGGCAGCAGTTGCAGCACGTCGCGGCCGGGCTGCAGGGACTTCGCCCAGATACGCACCGCTTCCAGCGTTTTCGGGATGTAGGCCCCGACACTGCCCGAGGTATCCCATGTGATCACCACCGAGCGCGGCGGCTCGGCAATGCGCAACAGATATGTGCCGGGCTCGACAATCGCGCCGTAGGTATTGTCCCGCCCGTCGCCTGCGGGGGCGAAAGGCACAGCCTCCCCGTTTTTATCCCGAAGCTCCCAGACAAATTCCGCCCGGCTGCCCGCCCCGAAATCGAACACCAGTTCCCGCGGCAAACCTTCGGGGACGTCCAGTTTCCACCAGTCCTCGTTCCGCTCGATAAGAACCGAGGACGCAATCGGCGTATCGAGCGGCAACGGAACCGCCTGTTCGGCACTGGCACCGCCAACGGGTTCGGGCGCGGATTGCGGGGCAATCTCCTGCGTAAATTCATAGGGCCCGCGTGGTGAGTCATCCTCCCACAAGCCGGTCACGGACAGTGCGGCGGGGTCTTCGTAAATGGCGATCCCGTCCGGCCCAAACAGCGGCTTTTCATCGTCGCGCGGGAAAGACAGACGGATATACCGCGCCCAGACCGGAGCTTCCGGCCGGAACTCGGATTGCAGGAAATCGCCGGTCGGGGCAGCCATCGTGCCGATTTTCCGCCACGGCCCGCCCGGTCCGGTGATCGAGGCGTAAACGTCCGCAGCAGGGAAGGAATCCTCGCGCGGCTTGTCAGCCAGCCAGACGATACGGGCGATTCTGGCGGCACGGTTCTGTTCGAACCCGATAACCGCGGCTACCTCGTCCGGCCAGCGCTCGTCCTTTTCGCGGAACCGCTCCGCCCGCTGGTCGGCTGTCAGCAATCCGACATTCCAGTTTCCTCCGAAGTCGTCGGAGGCATAAACCACATGTCCGCCAAGCGGCAGGCGGGCAATATCGATTCCGGTGGCCGGTTTCCAGTCCGGCGACGCGATCAGCTGGACCTCGGGCAAGGAGAAGCGCCCGCACTCCGGATCCCCCTGGCATCCCGAGGTGCGCAACCGCATGAAACGGGCCGGAACCGTCCCGTCGAACGGAATATATTGCGGGCGCATACTGGCGCTCAGGCGCCCCCCGGCCACCACCTGCCAGTCGGTTCCGTTTTCCGAAACCGCTATTTCGTAGCCCGAAGCCCAGTACCTGCGCGGCTCGGTGCTGCGCAGGTGGATCATGGCACCGGTGACCGGCGCGGTTTCGGGCAGCGTGAATTCCAGCTCGCGCCCGTCAATCTGCCGGTTACCGCTGTGCATGGCCAGCCCGTCATGGAGGTAGGCATATTCCTCTGCCTTGCGGTCGTCGGTTTTCTGGCCGTTCCAGCGGCTGATTTTCGTGCCGAAAGCAGCATTCAACACATTCACCCCGCCCAGCATTTGCGGCGGAGCGGACCAGAAGGCAAAAGGCGCGCGCGGCGGCGCGTCGAGCGCCAGCGGAATGTCGAAAATCTCTCCGGCAGACCCGTTGCCGCTTTCAACGGAGACCGAAAGGGCAGGTGCCAGTGTCGGGCTGAGCATCGGCGGAGCATACAACGTCAGCGCAATCTCCTGCTGCGCCCCTTCGGGAACGGATACCGGCTGCGAGGCTCCGTCAACCCGCCAGCCTTCGGCCAGCATGACGGCCTCGATACGCCCCGAAATATCTGTCCCGCCAGTGTTTTCCAGCGCGACAGAGACCTCCACGCGCTGTCCGGCCCGCGCGTAGGTCGCAAGCGGCATCTCCAGCCCGCGCAGGGAAACCGACACCGGCAGATCACCACGCGCTTCGGTTGCGGCAATCCAGTCCGGCCGGCCGGGCTGCAACACCGGCGGCAAGGCAATCGACGGCGCGTTATCCTTTTCCGGGCGGTCCTCCAGCGCCGTAAACGGGGCCAGCGGCCCCGTATCGGCCAGCGTCGGCATATCGTCAGCACCATAGAAATCGCAGGTCCAGGCAAACGGGAAATTTCCGGCGTAATACCCGCTCAGTTCAAGCGTCCCGCTTCGTGACGCATCGTGCCGGAACGGGCGCACGCCGTTATCGAAAGGCGCATCGGAAAATGCGAAAGAGTTCGCGGATTCGATCCGTCCGGCTTCCGACAGCAACCGGCCAGCCGCATCTCGGCAAACATAGGCTCCCAGCGCCCTGTCCGGATAGTCCAGCACAATCTTGTCCTTGTCGCCCTTGTCAGCCAGCCATCCGGTCACACGGGTGCCCGGCTTTACCGCCAGTGGCGCTTCGGTTTCGGTGGCAACAACCGTCACTTCGGGTGCGGTTTGCGGGGCGAACCGGACCTGACAGGTATAATCCGCATCCTCGCGCCCCGACCCTTCGATCCGCAGCCGCACTGCCCCGCCGGTAGCGGAATCATAGGGGATAACCTCGGGCGCAAACCGGCCATAGGCCAGCTGCTTTTCGTCGACATAGGACAGAATCCGCCACGTCGGATCGACATCGGCCTGACAGCCGACCAGCACCTGACCGGCCCCCCCGGGCAACGCCAGATGCGCCAGATCCACCGCATCCAGCATGCCGACACGGCCGGCAATATTTCCGTCCATCGGCACCGCGCGCAGGTTTTCGGGCAACTCGTCCGGCTCGCCGGTATCCACACGCGCGACCCGCTCGACACCCAGCGTATACACCCCGCGCGCCCCTTCGCCGGTCCCGCGCAGCAGCAAGGCATAGTCACCCGCCGGAAGGTTCGCGGCATAGGTATAGGACCGCCCCGCCAGCAGTTCCGCCTGATCGCCCCAGCCGACCCCGTCCTGATACAGTTCCGCCCGCAACCCGCCATCGTCCGGCGCCTGAATGCCGATCTCTACCGGCGTTTTTCCATCGAGGCGGAACAGAAAATAGTCGTAGTCGTTCTGGCGCAGGAACGTGCCCCTGTAGGCCGTGCCGAAATCCATCCGCACACCGGTTTCCAGTGTATCGTCAGGCTCGGCCTCGAAGCCCTCGGGCTTCGGTCCCAGATCCATCAGTTTCAGCGCATAGTCCCCGTTTCCGCGCAGCTCCACCGCATAACGCCCGAAATTCAATGACAGCGGATCGGCCGAAAGACGCCCCGAGTCGCTGCGCATATCCAGCATCGTCCGCCCTTTCGGGTCCGTCAGGATCATCCGCTCCACACCCCGCACTCCGATCAGCCGCCACAAGCGCCCGTCTTCGGGAATATCGAAGGTGAACACATCCGGATTGCCCTCCGCCAGCGTTCCGCGAACCGCGCCGCCATCGGGTAAGGAGCGGGCAGCATCCAGTGTATCGTTCGGCTCCTGCTCCCTGCGTGCACCGGGGGGGGCAACAACTTCAGAGGTCACTGTGTAGTCCACCGGAACCGGCGCGTTCGCCGCATTGCGACGAAGCGACAGGCGGTATTCGCCGGCGTCCAGCACCGTCTGTGGCAACCCGACAACACCGCGAACGGCATTGCGGTCTGCCAACAGAACCCACTCGTCACCGGATCTGGCGGACAACATGACATTGTAATCCAGCCATTCGGCCTCCGCAGTGATATCGAACCGGATCGTCTGCGGCTCCGGCAGGGAAAACACCAGCCCGTCCTCGTCCGGATCAACCAGCAGAGCGCCCCTGAATGTCCCGCCGATACTGTAGGACTGCGGATTGCTGTTTTCATAGCCGGAGTTCGGCTCTATCTCGTCATATTCCCCGTCAACCGGCGTCAGTCGTAGCAGGGTCAGCGGCTCCGGTCCCGTCGGCACATCCGCATTCAGTGTCAGTTCGACATCTTCGGCAAACACCATAGGGAAAACCCCGCCGGAAACGATCCGCCGTTGCGGCACGCTGGCGCTCCACTCCGCCCGCGGTTCGGCGATCACCTCGATTTTCACCGGCGCATCGCCGGTTGCCGGAAGGGTCAGGCGCAGACGGTCGGAAAACTGTATCAGCTTTTGCCAGTCGTTTCCTGCAGGCAGCACATCGCCCTCCTGCAGCTGCCCGGCCGCTGCCAGCGTGGCCTCGGTCCCGACGGTCAGCGTCGCGCTCCTGACTGGCAACGCCGCCAGAAGGTAGCGCACACCCGCCGGTATCAGCACCGGCCCCAGATCGGCGGGGGTATAAAGGCCACCCGCACTGCGCAGAAGCCGCGGATTGGTTTTCCCGTCGGGCCGGCCGTCGCTTGTGTCGAACACATAAAGGTTCACCTGCGCCGGCTTATCGGTCGAAAACCGGTAAAGCCCCGTTTGTGCAAACTCCAGCCAGTACATACCCTTGCCGGAGACCTGCACTTCCTCCGTTCCGCGCGTGAATACCGCGGCCGTGTCAAACGGAGGCGTTTGCGCGGCGGCAGGGACAAACCCGGCCAGCGCAATCAACAGCGGAATGACAAACCGTTTCATTCCCCGCACAGCCCCGACAACGGGTTGGCGCCGATAACGCCGACATGCAATCCGGCAGAGAAGCCCATCGCCGTCGCCATAACATCGTCCATCCAGTTCAGTTTCGTCGCGATCTCTCCGGCCCCGCCGAGCAGGGCGAACCCGAGGATCGTCCATCCGGCGTTGGTCGCCTGACAGCACAGGTCGGTCCCGCATTGTATCGCCCCGTTAATACCGAACGCGCTGGTGACAATGACGTCGAGAATTTGCAGATACTCGACCGCCTCGCCACCGTATCCGAAGGCATCCACACCGACGGCCGCGCCGCTCACCGGATCAATGCGCCACCATGCCGGATTTTCTCCTGTAGCCAGCGCCAGAATCGCGCCGCGCTCCAGATCCCTGCGCGCCGCCGCCTTGGCAAAGGCCGGAATATCGAGCGCCTCCAGCGCAGCCACATCGGTAATGGTCAACAGTTCCGGAGCGCCGGACAGGACCTCCCACGATCCGGCCCGTGCGCGGGTGGATCCCAGCAAGGCGGTGCCGTCCATCAACGCCGATTCCAGAAGGGTTTGCGCCACTCCTGCCGCGAATGTCGCCGCAGGATCGGGCTGCCATCCCCCGTCACCCGCTGAAAAGCCGCGCAGACCCGATTGCATGATATCGGTCGCATAAACACGCGTTCCGTCCGCCTTCAAATCGGTTTCCGACAACATGATGAAAGGCTCCGCCAGATAGATCATCCGGTCAGCCCCCGCCCCTGCCTGCGCGGCGGCATCAAAGAACATCGCCAGCGTCGCGCTTTCCGCCGGATTGACCAGCGAGGGATTGTCTGTCGCCGCCATTTCCCCGACCCGCGCGATTTGCAGGTCCAGCAACTCCGCCGCCCCGATTGCACCGGTCAGCGCGTTGAGGGACCAGATACCGGCCAGCGGCCGTGCGTCGGCCTGCGTGATCCAGTTCCCCTCGGCCCGGTTCTCCGGCCCGATGCGATCAACGAGATACCGCTCGAACACCTTCCGTTTTCCGTCATCCGGCGGCATGTAGGTCACGCGGACAATCAGCCCCGTGGCTTCTTTTACCGCAGTCTGTTCGGTCCCTGCCGGCGCGCCGAGACCACCGAGAATATTCGTTACCGCCGAGGTGCTGCCGGCAACCGAGGCAAACAGGTCGGCCGCCCCGTTGCTGGCCAGAACATCCTCCGCCGACAGGTTTTCCCCGAACATGGTAAAGGCCCGCGCGTCCGGCGCCAGCCCGTCGCCAAGCAGCGGGAAATAGAATTTCGCGTCGGAGATATTCTCCAGCGATCCCCCCTGCAGGGCAATATCGGGGATGACCGACAACACCAGCGGACGACGGCCGAGGTTGGCAACCGGAAACTCCTGCGACCGCATCAGGGCAACGGTATTGAACCGGCCCCCTTCCCGCACCTCGAGTATCAGTTCGACACGCAGCCGGTGCAGCATTTCGGCCGGCAAAGGGCTGCTCACAAATCCGTCGGGTGTGATCGCACTGTCGGGGGTAAAGGCAATATGCAGGTCCTGCCAGTCATCGAGCGCAAACCGTCGGGCCTGCACCCAGTAATAATCCTGCGCCTCGCGCAGCATCTGTTCGGACAGGGCCGCTCCGTCGGGCAGGGCATCCTGAACCCCTGCCGCAATTCCGGCCACGGATTCGGGCGGGCGCGCCGCGGGAATGCCCTGCTCGACCAGCGTGCGCAACGGCGCCAGCACCGTATCGTCGCCAACCAGCGTTTCCATCCGCGAAATTACGGCGATAGCGGCGGGAACATCCCGCGCGGCGGGACGCACAGGGGTCGGGGCGACCTCGCGCAACAGCGACCGCGCGGCGTCTTCGGAAAGGGTGGCACGGGCGATGCGGGTCTCGTATCCGGCCTCGCCCAACGCGCCCGCCAGCGCCAGCGCCTGATCGAGCGCATTTCCCGCCCCCGCGGCCAGCGCACCACGCGCACCGCGCAACGCACCGGTATACACCTGCGTCACCATGCGGTCGTCGATCGCCCCGGCAATCACCGGAATATCGTCGATCGACAGGTCGAGCGTCAGGGAGTCATAATCGAAACTGTCCCGATCCAGCGTCCCGCGCAACAGCTCCGCCTGCGTCGCGTATTCCTCCATCGAAAGTGTCTGCGAAATACCGGAAACCGGAAAACCGGCGGTCAGCACTGCAGCAACAATATACCCTGCCAAAGAATTTCGCATACCGTCCGCCCCGCAATAAACTCAATCTACCACGACTAGTATAACAGAAACGGGCCAAAATTTCTATGCGTCAGGTCAATAGGCGTTCATCGTCAGCAACTCGTATTCCGCCACCTGCTCGTCATCCTGATTGTAGAGCGTGACATTCCAGCGGACCTCGCCGTAATCGTCATTGCGTCGTGTCTTGCGTTTGACGGTCAGGCGGACGCGGATGGAATCTCCGGGGCTGACGGGTTTCTGGAAACTCAACCCGTTCAGCCCCGTGTTGGCCAGCACCGGCCCGACGTTCGGCTCCACAAACAGGCCCGCGGCGAAGGACAGCAGCAAGTAGCCATGCGCGACGCGGCCGGGGAAGAACGGGTTGGCGGCGGCGGCCTCCTCGTCCATATGGGCATAGAAGGTGTCGCCGGTGAAATTGGCGAAATGCTCGATGTTGTCCAGCGTGACCTCGCGCGGGTCGGTGGTGATTGTCTCGCCGATTTGCAATTCGGTAAAGGTCTTGGTGAAGGGATGCCGGTCGGCAGGGATTTCGGTTGCGCCCGGAATCCATGTCTCGCCCACGGCCGAGATCATATCGGGGCTGCCCTGAATCGCCGTGCGCTGCATGTAGTGCATGACGCCGCGCACACCGCCCATTTCCTCGCCGCCACCCGCGCGGCCCGGGCCGCCGTGGGTCATATGCGGCAGGGGGGAACCGTGGCCGGTGCTTTCCTTCATCGACACACGGTCGTTGAAATAGAGC